>NZ_CAXQGS010000060.1:0-20213 GCF_964223445.1 Cytobacillus sp. | reverse complement strand
AGAAATAAAAGATTGATTACTGCCACAACTCTTAATAGATAAAAGCGTGAATCGAAAAATCTTCTGAAAGTAAAGATGATGAGCAGGCCAAAAAGGTATCCTTTAAGGAACGCAACCGGTTCGTACGATCCTGTTAAAAACATCCACATAAATCCAAGGAACACATTTAATAATATTTGAAATGCCATACTCAATACTCCTTTAAAACTGCTTCAATATATATTTCCGGATTTGCAAGAGTTTCAGCAGCCTGTGAGATATAGGGATAAACATACTCCGAGCCGACTCCGTAGAAAACGGCAATGACAATAAGGATAACCGGGGCAATCATCATTTTGCCGACAGGTACTTTGTCTTCCCCTTCATAGGCGCGGGGGGTACCCCAAAAGCCATTAATGAAGACTTTCATGATTGAAAAGAGCACAAGAAGACTGGACATTAAGACAATTCCTGCTCCCCAGTAATGTTCTGCTTCGAATCCGCCTTTCACAATTAGAAGCTTTCCAACAAACCCGCTTAGCGGCGGTATTCCCGCAAGAGCAAGCGCTCCGATGAAGAAGGTCCATCCCAGACCAGGATAGCGCTTGATCAACCCGCTTATCTTATGCAAATTGCTTGTACCGGCTATCGCTATAACGATGCCGGCAAGTAAGAATAGAGCCGCCTTAATAATCATATCATGAATCAAATAGAAGATGGACCCGGTAAGGGAATCAGTCGTCATCGCTGATACTCCGAACAAAATTGCTCCTACAGCAATGATGATATTGTAGATGATAATCTTCTTAATATCCCAGTAGGCAATGGCTCCAATGACTCCGGCGATGATCGACATAATCGCCAAAAAGCTCAAGAGCTGATGGGTAAATCCAGTATCATGATAAAAGAACAGCGTATAGGTTCTTGTGATGGAGTAAACACCGACTTTAGTCAGCAGCGCTCCGAATAAAGCCAAAACAGGAGCAGGCGGTGCATAGTAAGAGCCCGGCATCCAGAAATATAAGGGAAAGATGGCTCCTTTCAATCCAAATACGATTAAAAATAGCACAGCAATCACTGTAATGATTCCTGGAGGGGTCCCTTGGCTGGCCTCGCTGATGCGGACGGATATATGCGCCATATTGAGCGTTCCAACAACAGAATAAAGATAGGCTACAGCTATAACAAACAGTGCGGAAGATATAACATTGACAAGTATATATTTAATGGACTCCCTAAGCTGTGCCTTTTTTCCTCCCAATACAAGCAGAACATAGGAAGCCATCAGCATAACCTCGAAAAATACGAAAAGGTTGAAGATATCCCCTGTTGTAAAGGCACCGTTTACGCCAACAATTAAAAAGTTGAAGGCAGCATAATAGTAAAATTTCTCTCTGGCTTCCCCGATGCTCCAAAATGAATAAATCAAGCATAGAAATGCTATTATACTGGTTGTCAGCACCAGCAGAGCTGACATCATGTCAGAAACAAGCGTGATCCCAAACGGAGCCTCCCAGCTTGAAACATCCAGCGTTTGTATCCCGTCAACTCGAACCTTCTGAACCAGCAAGGCAGAAAAAATGATCGCAATCACTGATGAAATGCCTGCAATCCACCTTTGCAGCATGATTCTTTTAGCGGCGAAGATGAGAAGGACACCCGTAACTAAAGGGATCAGGATGGGCAATATCAAAAAGTTAATCATTTCCTTCAGTTCCTCTCATTCGATCCATATTATCAGTGCCAAGCTCCTGGTAGGCACGGTATGCCAGCACAAGGAAAAACGCAGTGACCCCGAAGCTGATTACAATTGCCGTCAGGATAAGAGCCTGGGGAATCGGATCAGTATAGGGTGCTTTTTCACCCAGCAGCGGGGCAGATCCTGTTTTTAAACCGCCCATCGTTAATATCAGCATATGTGCCCCATGACTTAAAAGCCCGGTGCCGACAATAATGCGAAGCAAGCTTTTTGACAGCATAAGATAAGTAGCTGACATAAATAAAATTCCAATAACAAAAGCCATTAATATTTCCATTATTCATCCTCTCCTATCGTTTGAATAATGGTCATCGTAACGCCAACAACAACCAGAAAAACACCCAGGTCAAACAGTGTAGCTGTATGGAGGGAAGTGTCCCCCAGGATTGGCAGGTCAACATGCCCAAAAGCATGGGTAAGGAAAGGGACATTAAATAGCAATGCTCCCGCTCCAGTACCAATTGCAAAAAGCAGTCCAACTGCAATCATATGAATATAATTGACCGGAAGAATCTTTGAGACCGTTTTCATGTCAAAAGCCAGCAGCAGCAGAACGATTGCCCCCGATGTAAGCAAACCGCCAACGAATCCGCCGCCCGGTGTATAGTGGCCGGCAAAAAAGATATGGATAGAGAAAAGAACAATGAGAAACAAAACTACTTTCGTAGCAGTCTGCAAAATAATATCATTTGTTTTCATTTTTCTTTCCTCCTTCCAGGCGAAGTTTAATCATAGCGAAAATTCCAAGAGCTGCAATTCCAAGAACCGTAATTTCAAACATGGTATCAAAGCCCCGGAAATCAACAAGAATAACGTTTACCATGTTTTTCCCGGCTGCTTCCTTATACGTATTCTCGACGTAATATTGTGCAATTGAAGGAAACATCTTATTGCTGTGGGCAGATAGGGCAATCATTGTGACAATTGCACCTACCCCGACAGAAATAAGGGCATTCGTCATTTTAAATCTCATCCGCTCCTCATGCCGAAGCTTTGGCAGATGGTAGAAAGCAAGCAGGAATAAAGAAACAGATATAGTCTCGATTACAAGCTGTGTTAATGCAAGGTCAGGCGCCCGGAAAATAACAAAAAATAATGAAACGGTATATCCGACTGCCCCCAGAAGAATGATGGATGTCATTCTGGATTTTACAAAAAGAATGGAAACAGATGCAGCAGCGATGACTAATGCCAGAAGAACCTCCGCATAATGAATGGTGGCCACATCGCTCGTGTCGAATTTAAAAGCATCTTTCAGAACCAGTGTGGCAGCCAAAGCAACAATGAAAAATGAAAAAATATACACAAGATAGGTTCTGATGAATCCGTTCATATATAATCTTGTTAAGTTTAAGGAAGCTCTTTGTGATACTTCCAGCATAGAATCGTAAAAACGATTTAACGCCAATTTTTCAGGGAACCAATTATACACACTTCTCCATTTCGGCAGAGTGACAAAAAGCAGAATTCCTAATGTAATAACACCCAAAGTCATGAACAGCTCAGGTGTAAATCCATGCCAGAAGTATATATGAGTATCATACACATACCCTTCAATAGGCATGATAGCGGCCTGTGCAGGAGAGATGAGTGTATTTGAAATAATATTAGGGAAGAAACCGATAATGATCACGAGTGAAGCCAGGATAATGGGTGATATTAGCATCCCGATTGGAGCTTCGTGCGGTTTCTTTTCTAATTGTTCAGGCTGGAACTTGCCTGTGAACGTTTTAAACACAAGAATCATGCTGTAAATGAACGTGAATACACTTGCTACCCAGGCAAGAACAGGGAATAAGAATCCCCATGTATCCAAATTAAAAATATCCATTTCCAGAACACGGACCATTCCTGTGAAGAACATTTCCTTACTTAAGAACCCATTAAAAGGCGGAAGCCCGGCCATAGAAAATGTGCCGATGATCGCCAAAGTAAAGGTAATCGGCATAAAGTTCATCAAACCGCCAAGCTTGCGGATATCACGGGTTCCGGTTTCATGGTCAACGATTCCAGCTACCATGAATAGGCTTCCTTTAAAGGTGGCATGGTTGATCAAATGAAAGACAGCAGCTGTAGTGGCAACCGTATAAATACTGTCTTCTACTGCTTCGAAGTGAAGTGCTGCAGCGCCAATGCCGAGAAGGGACATGATCATCCCCAGCTGGCTGACCGTTGAGAAAGCCAGGATGGCTTTAAGGTCAGTCTGTTTGACAGCTGAGAAGGAACCCCAAAATAATGTTGTAATGCCAAATCCTGCAATGAGCCAGAGCCAGAGCGAGTGCTCCGCAAATACCGGACTCATACGTGCTACTAAATAAATGCCTGCTTTAACCATTGTTGCCGAATGAAGATATGCACTGACCGGTGTTGGAGCTTCCATGGCATCCGGCAGCCAGATGTGAAATGGAAATTGTGCAGACTTGGTAAAAGCTCCAAGCAAAATGCAAAGCAAAGCAGGAACGAATAATGCGTGTGAAAATATCTCATCTGATTGAGCAATAATTTCGGAAATACTGAAAGTACCAGTCATTAAATAAAGAAGTATGATGCCTCCAAGCATAGAAAGACCGCCGAAAACCGTGATGATCATCGACTTCTGTGCACCATATCTTGATTTCTCTCTGTGGTACCAGTACCCGATTAGCAGGAATGAAGAAAAGCTCGTAAATTCCCAGAAAGTATAAAGCACAATCAAGTTATCCGAGAGGACAACTCCAAGCATAGCCCCCATAAATAGAAGCAAGTAAACATAGAAGGTGTTCAGTTTTTCTTTGTTTTTATCCAAATAATAGATGGAATACAGAACAACCAATGCCCCTATTCCGGTAATCAGCAAAGCAAAAAGCAAACCAAGACCGTCTACTTTAGCCGTGAAATCGATTCCAAGAGTGGGAATCCATGAAAAAGATTTTGTGACGGATTGCTGATTGGAGGTGATGGATAAATAAGAGATAAAATAACTGAATAAAAGGATTGGCAGAGGAAGTACGAACCAACCCGTATGTATCTGCCTAAAAAGCTTGTACACAATAGGCACAAGGATGGCAAGCAAAAATGGTGAAATTATTGCCAGGTGAAGCAAAGACAAAACATTACCCCCTTTAAATTAATTGTGTGTTACTCAACAAAGGATCCTATTATGCAGCTTGATGAAGCGGCTATATGGCATCTAACAGTTCAGCATATTTGGAAAACTGTATTTTTCTTCCGCAGCATGTATAAAACTTTTTCTGCTATATGTAAAGCGCTTAATAAAAGTTTTTCCACCTTCCCCCATATTATCCAGCCAGGGCAGGCGTGACAGGCGTGCCATATTCATCATTACTATCCGCTCATGCACCTCTGAACAAATTATAACCTAAAAATAAAGTCTGTGCATTCTTCAAACCCTTATCAGTAAAGGATTTATCCATTCTTATTAAATAGGTAGAAACACGAACTAATCAGGAAAAATTTTTTTGAAAAAATTTCACTAAAAGCAGCCTTTTTGTATAAAAAATCATTAATCTACGCACACTACTCTTAGGTGGTGTTGTGCATGATTAAGCATAAAATTTCAGCAGCCATTACAATCTTTGCCCTGTTGTTTGCAGGCGCCTGGATATTGGACCACCAAACCAAAAGGGAATTCTATACTCCCTCAGACGAAGAAGAAGTGGTCGAATTATTACCGGCAAATTACAAAATGGAAGCTGAAAATAAACAAAAGATGAAGGTATTTGAACCGAGAGAATATGTGAGGATACAGACAGCTTCATAAGAAAGGCGGAAATCGCCTTGCCAGTTCCGACACCTGGAAGGGGGAAACGCTCCTCCAAAAAGCTTGGAGAAACGTTCCTTGCGAAGCCAGACAACAAGAAGAGGATGAGGTATGGCTCATCCTCTCTTACTGCTGTATTAAAATTTGCTTCGGCCGCGGTTATGAAAAATCATGATGAAAAGCGGGACCGTAACGATGAAGGAAATTAAGAATAATAACATAAGTTTGGAGAAGGGCGTAATATTTTTCTCAATATTATCCGCATACAATTCAAAAAAATCCCTTATTGATTCATTGCCGAGCACATTGGATGCTGTAAGGAATTCATTTTTATCAAAATCATAGTAAAAGAAATCTTTCTTCTTAAAAATAAATAAGTCATCTCTTTTTTGTTCTAATTCCAAAAAAACAATTCCGATGTGAGATGAATACTCTTCAATTTCCTCCTCGTTTTCTGATGTTTTCGGGTCATCAGGTGCAGCAACTTTTGTTACTTGCCCCTGCATGCCGTATGCATCAATGACCGAAAAGGAATCTTCGCTGTAATAATGGACTGTGCTGCGAAGATGTTCTTCAATTATGTCCTCGAACTCTTTTTCAGCAGCAGCAGCTTTCGCAGGCATAATGTACTGAACTGACAGCAAGACGGCAAACAAAAAACAGCATATTCCTTTTTTCATTTCCTGCCCCCTTCTCTCTATTAAGATTTACTAGAATATGGTTTATGTCTATGCCGGGAAACACTGAAATATACAGATGGGATATGCAGTTGTAAAAATTATGAAAATAACAGATAATAGATAGCTAGAGTAAAGAAAGCCGCATATGGATGGGGAAAAATGAAAAATACATATCTGACGAGTTATTTTCCGCTCTTGGCGATAATTTTGTTTAGTACATCTCTGGCATTAAAAACCCAGATGGAACTAGTTTATTTTCTGAAAAAATCAGGAATTTACCAGGGGATGCTGGAGTTCTTTTCAGAAGGTGGCGTAAATTTGTCACTGACGGTTCTCCTCCTGGCCATTTTTTTTATGGTGTTTGCCGCCCTGAAATTGGTTGCAGATACGATAAACGGACTTTCACTTCTATTTTTTTCAAAAGATCTGGAAGGGGAAAGTCTGACAAAGGCAAGGAAAGGTTCAGCCATCTATTTTATTGGAGGTGCCTTGTCACTTCTGAGTTTGTTCAGTTATGCCGGAATTGGCATCCTCTTTGCGGCCGCTACCTTTATTTATTTCAGTTATTTTGTTTATAAAGCCAGTTCTTCATTGACTGCAGCCGGCATCGCTGGTGTGATTTTTTTTCAGGTTATGGTCTGGTCTTCTCTTTTAACAGGTATACTCTATCTTTCTTTGAAAATATACAACAGCATCCTGGCCAGTTTGCCGATATAGTAAAAGGAGGCCGCTGTAAAGGGCCTCCTTTTAGGGTAAACCAATCATTTTAATCAGACATTATATCCTTCCAAATCAGCAGCTGGGGAGAATCCGATTCGATAGCAGCCAGACTGCCGGGCCGATCTTTTCCGACCCAGACACCTGCTGTGTACTTGCCAGTTAAGCCTACGAACCAGAAATCATAATAGCCATTAGTGGTTCCTGTTTTGCCGCCGGCATAGCCATCTGGCAGGCGTGCTTTCCGGGCTGTGCCGGATTGAACGGTCCTGGCCATTAAATCCCTCACTTTTTCTATCGTTTTTTCGCTCCAAATCTGCGTTTGTAAATCCGCCCAGCTATAAAGCAAATTTCCTTTCAGATCAGTGACTTTACGGATGGATCTTGCCGGCCGGTAAAAACCATCATTTGCAAACACAGTATATGCTGATGTGAGCTCAAGCGGTGTCATTCCGTATGTGAAACCGCCTATAGCTGCAGACAGGGCATGATCTTTCTCTGAAACCTGTTTAAAACCAAATTTATCTAAATCACGAAAACCATTTTCAATTCCTATTTCGTCCAGCAGTCTTACTGCAGGTGTATTATACGAATAGATAAAGGCTTTTTCGAGTGTTGTCACTCCATATTTGGCACCGCCATAATTCTGGGGGCAATACCCATTTTTGCAGAAAGGTCCAGCATTCACTCGATCATGAATAGCTGCGCTGGTGTGCTCAATGTATGGTGCATAAACAAGCAGCGGCTTAATAGCGGAACCGGGCTGCCTGTATGCCTGAAAAGCTCTATTAAAGTCGTGTTTCTTATAATTCTTTCCGCCTGCAAGCGCTGTAATCTCATATGTTCCATTATCGATTACGGCTGCTGCACCTTCCACATCCTTGTAGGGGAGACGCTTATTAAGGGAATTTGCAGCCTTTTCCTGAAGGGCAGGATTCAGGGCAGTTTCAATGATTATGCCTTGTTGCATTATTTGGGATATTCTCTTTTCAAGCTGGGCGCTCAATGATGCTGTTTCCTGTTCACCTGCTTTAAGAAGCTTATCCTGATAGCCTTCTTGAACTGATATCAATTCCCGCAGCTCCGCTTCCACATATGAAATATAATCCGGATATAAATCTATTCTTTGTTTGACCTGAAGCTGAATCTGAATCCGTTCACTTTTTATCGTCTCAGCTTCCTTAGAGGAAATCAGCTGTTCTTCAGTTAATTGATCAATCAGCCGCTCCTGTCTTTCTTTTGTATGGCCAAAGTGTTTCATTGGATCATATAAGGATGGATTGTTTGGGATGGCAGCCAAAAAAGCTTCTTGAGCTTTGGTCAGGTCTTTGGCGCTTTTATTAAAATAGAGCTGGGATGCAGCCTCAATTCCGTAAGCTCCATTATGGAAATAAATTGCATTAATATACAATTCCAGAATTTTTTCTTTGGATAATTTCCGCTCCAGTTCATATGCATATAGGAGTTCACTGAGTTTGCGGTTATAGGTTTGTTCATGATTCAGAAAAATATTGCGCGCCAGCTGCTGGGTAATGGTGCTGGCCCCCTGTTCAATATCATCCGATTGGATGTTGACGGCCAGGGCACGTCCAATGGCAGCAGCATCGAATCCGGCATGATAAAAAAAATGCTGGTCTTCAGCTGTGATAAATACATCCTTAAGAAAAGGGGAAATGTCACCTGACGATAGGCTGATTCTGTTTACCGGATGATATATTTCAGAGATTACCTTGCCACTGCCTGCTTTAATATAACTTGTCTGGGGCAGGCTGACTTCTTTTAATTCAAGCCTTTCATCCAGCAGCTCATGAAATCCCTGGACTTTTTGCGATTCAGCAGAGACAGCAAATACAAGTAAAGAAAAAATAGGAAGCAAAAGAATGATAATCATAATTCCAGACCAGGTACGCAAAGGAATCCGCCTCCGTTATGTTAAACTTCTATCCTATTTTTCGGCTTTTTTTCTGAGGAGTTAAGCTTTTTTAAAAGAAGGCAGACACTGCTGAAAAATTCCGGCTTAAATGCAATTTACTCAGAAAATTGGGATATTTCATGCTATAATATAAGAAATTATGTGCGTAAATTTTCAATGGAAAGCAGGTGAAAACATGGGGGAGGAACACCAATACCTATTTATTGATTTTGAATTTACCATGCCCGAGAAAGGCAGTGCATTCAGAGGGTTTTTTCCGGAAATTATCGAAGCGGGAATTGTATCAGTCATCAGCAATCAAGTTTGTGAAGAGTTCTCTTCATATGTAACTCCTGTCCGGTTTCCGAAATTGTCCGAGCGCTGCAAATCCTTTCTGCATATAACACAGGAACAGGTAGACCAGGGCATCGATTTTCTTGAACTGGTGAAAAAAATGATAGATATGAACAGGAACCGTCCATGCACGATCGTTACGTGGGGAAATATGGATATGAAGGTGCTTAGGAATAATTGCAGCCAGGCTGGAGTTGATTTTCCGTTCAGAGGCAGGGAAGTGGATCTTTCGATGGAATATAAACGGTTTTTTGGGGACCAAAACCAGACAGGATTATGGAAAGCCGTTCAGGAATACGGCAAGGAAGGAACAGGAAAACATCACCGGGCTTTAGATGATGCCTTAACAACTTACAATATTTTCAGATTGGTAGAAAAAGATAAGAAATATCTGCAGAAGCCGGAACCTACTACAATTGGAGATCGGGTGGACTTCTCGAAGCTGTTTAATAAATTTGCCTGACAAGCCAAATCCATCAAAACGATTTGGCTTGTTTTCATTTTACTTAAAATAATCCTTTTCCAATGAGTCAAGATTCCTTATGCTTTGTTCTGCCCAGGGAGAAGAATCTCCTTCCAGCTCCGTTCTCAATTTATCCAAAGCTATTTGCAGCGAATTCTTATAATCCGGCATTTCTTCTTCAAATGGCTTTACCATTTGCTTAGGCACATTCGTTTGCTCTCTGTATGCAAGCGCGCGGCGCTCATGGAAAAGCATTACGTCCGCCTCCTTAGGATTATGCAAATCGCCCTGCATTGGGTGCTTTAAGACCGCCAGCACTCTCACCAGGTAATGCTGTGGCCGGACATCTGTAACTTCCCCGATATATTTGCCTGTTTTATAGATGGCTGTTACTTTGTCGCCAATCTTTACTTCTGTCAACCTAACCTCTCCCTTTCGTTTTTCTTTAGCCCTATTATGAAGCTTGAAAAAACAAAGTGCAAATTTTCAATAAATCAGGTAAGCTAAAAAATGATTAGTTTTTTCATAGGAGGATGAGAAAATGAAATGGCATTTTTTAACTCCGATTCTTTTTCTGATGCTAATCCTGTCAGCTTGCGGGACAAGCACTGAAAAAGAAGCGGACAAGGCAAATGGCTCTGATGCTGAAGAAAGCCAGACAAATAACCAGGCAAGTGAAGAAGCACCGGACAGCTTTCCGCAATTAACAGGAGAAGCCGAGGGAAATGAAAGACTAGTGGAAATGCAGACATCGAAAGGGAATATTAAAATTAAACTTTTCCCGGATCAGGCTCCCAAAGCCGTTGAAAATTTCATTAAGCATAGTGAAGATGGCTATTACGACGGCTTGATTTTTCACCGGGTCATTCAGGACTTTATGATTCAGGGCGGTGACCCCGAGGGAACCGGCATGGGCGGAGAAAGCATTTACGGTGAAGCATTTGAGGATGAATTCTCTAATGAGCTATATAATATCCGCGGAGCTTTATCCATGGCGAACTCTGGTCCCAATACTAACGGAAGCCAATTCTTTATTGTTCAGAACACAACGCTTGATCCAAGCTTGAAAGAGCAAATGGAAAAGGCCGGTTATCCGGAAGAAATTATCAAAGCTTATGAAAAAGGCGGTACACCTTGGCTTGACAATAAGCACACCGTTTTTGGACAGGTTGTTGAGGGAATGGATGTAGTCGACAGCATCGCAGCAGTTGAAACTGCCGAACAGGACAAGCCTGCGGAAGATGTGGTCATTGAAAAGATCGAGGTTTTAAAATAAGGTTTTAAACATTGGACTGTGTATTCATTGCTGATATAATAATTCGGGTGGACACTGCTTTTAGCAGAAAGGATTGATTAGGTTGTTGCAATGGTATGTACTGTCGCTGTTTCTATATTTTCCGGAAGATAAGTCAGAATATGGCCCAGCAGCTGTAACGTTTGCCATCTTTTTAGTTGCGGCCATTCTTACGATGAGATTAATTATCCGTGTATCAAAGCGCGAAGCAGCCAAAGCGAAAGAGCTTGAAGAGCGCATCGATAGGCAAAATAGACAAGGAGGGAACAGCTGATCGGCTGTTCTTCTTTTTTGTTTATTGATTATATGATTGGGCAACACTAAAGACAAAATGTCTTGATGGAGGATTCAATCATGAGAAAAGCGTTAATGCTTGGTTTTGTTCTTCTTCTGTCCGGCTGCGGAGAAGAGAATATTACAAATACGGAAGTTGAAATGTTTAATGCTGCAGGTGATTCATTAGGAATCATTAAGGTGCAGGAACAGGCGAGCGGAGTAAAATTGAGTGGGGATCTGAGCGGACTGCCGCCGGGGGAACTCGCCATACATATCCATGAAGAAGCAAAATGCGAACCCCCTGACTTTAAATCGGCAGGAAATCATTTCAATCCTGACAATAAGGACCATGGGCTTCTTCACCCGAAAGGCTCACATGCGGGTGATCTTCCCAACCTGATTGTTGAGGATGACGGCAAGGTTAAGATTGACTTTATGGCGCCCCAGGTCACATTAAAAGAAGACAAAAATTCTTTGCTCACAAAGGAAGGGACCTCCATTGTCATCCATGAAGGGCCAGATGATGGCATGACTCAGCCGGCAGGAGATTCAGGAGAACGCATTGCCTGCGGCCGTATTTCAAAAGATAAAGAAGAAGAAGGGCAGAAAAAAGCGCAGGACGATCAATCAACAGAAGAATAAGTAATTGAAGGCTTTCCTGGAATGGAGAGCCTTTATCACTGGGAATTTTTCCGTACGATCCGTATAATGGAGTTAAACCTTATAATGGAGGTTGGTTAAATGGGAATTTTCGATGGTTTTATCGGCAATGCATCTGAAGCGGACATTAATGAGGTTCAGGAGGAATTTGCAGCAGTCCTTGCCCCGAGTGAACAGGTTGAAAAAGCATACAGGCTCGTCCGCGATTTATTCATTTTTACAAACAAGCGCCTGATTCTGGTGGATAAGCAAGGAATCACAGGGAAAAAAATCGAGTATCATTCCATCCCATACAAAAACATCACCCACTTCAGCATTGAAACTGCAGGCAGCTTCGATCTGGAGGCCGAATTAAAAATTTGGATCTCAGGATCAGACGAACCAATAGAAAAGCATTTTAATAAAAACTTGAACATATACGAAGTGCAGAGCGTGCTTGCTGAATATGTACTATAAATCCCCTTGCTATTAAAGCCAAGGGGATTTTGCTTGTAGTCTTGGTGGAGTTTTCATAAAATTAAATTATCTTACTAGAGGATGTGAGTGATGATAAACAAACTCCGTTTCGAACCAAAGGAACTGGAAATCCTCCGCTTTCTGTCCCGCCGCCTGGAACTGCCTTTGAAAAATGAAAATCTGTATCTATATTTAGAGAAGGGCTATGCAGGCGAGCAGCATTTTGACAGGGAGCTTCAGGGCTTGCCAGATTCTTGCATTATTTTAAATGATCTATTGCTGGAAAACGGCAGTACCCATTTTCAAATCGATACTCTTCTTATCGCCGGCGGCACCATATTCATCTTTGAAGTGAAAAACTACGAAGGGGACTATTACATAGAAAATGAAAGATGGTATTCCCTGCTATCCAGAACAGAAATAAAAAACCCCCTCCTCCAGCTGCAAAGGAGCGAAACCCTTTTAAGGGGCCTCCTTAAAGAATTCGGCTACTATCTTCCCATCAAATCACATCTGATCTTCATTAATCCCGGCTTTCAGCTTTATCAAGCTCCTATCAATATTCCTGCAGTATTTCCTTCGCAGCTTAAACGATTCCTGGAGAAATTAAAAAATATCCCTAATGCGGTTAAATCGAGAAACCTGAAGCTGGCAGAGCAGTTAAATGCCGCAGCTTGAAGGAGAATTCCTATGTGCGGATTCCAGAATTCACTTATGGCCAATTGAGGAAAGGGATTATATGCAGTTCGTGTACTTCGTTTTTAGCCCCCTTTACTCAAGGTTACTTAAAATGCGGGGAATGTGGTTTGAAAGAAAATGTGGACAATGCGGTACTTCGCTGTGTGAAAGAATTTAGGGTTTTGTTTCCTGATAGGAAAATTACTACAAATGCAATAGTGGATTGGTGCGGTGGTATTGGTTCTGGGAAAGTGGTGCAGAGGATACTGGGGAGAAATTATGAGAAAAAGGGGAGGGGGAAAGCTTCTTATTACCAAGCATGCCAAATGGAAGAAAAAATGAATGGAGGTCAGATAGATTAATAGTAGCAAGGGAATTGGGAAAAGAAGGATTAACGCCGAAAATAGGAGAGAGGAGAGAAAATGGTAGTTAATCGGATGGATTAATGCCGAAAATAGGAGAGGGGAGAGAAAAATGGTAGTTAATCGGATGGATTAACGCCGAAAATAGGAGAGGGAAAGAAAAATGGCAGTTAATCAGCAGTATTTGCGACGAAAAAAAGAGAAACAAGAGAGTATGGTAATTAATAAAAACCGCGATATCCCAGCACACAAAAAAAGCACGGCTCAGCCGTGCCTCCGCAAACACTATTACGCAAAAGCTCTTTTCAGCCTCTCCAGCCCTTCCGCCAATACTTCATGCGGGCAGGCAATATTCATCCGGACGAAGCCTTCACCGCCGGGACCGTATTTCGGGCCTGGTTCCAGGGCGAGTTTCCCTTTTTCCAAAAGGCTTTGGCGCAGTTCGGCATCAGTTAATCCCAATCCGCGGCAATCAAGCCATAGAAGATAGGTGCCATCCGGCTCCATCAGGCGAATACCTGGGAGGTGTTCCCCAATAAACTCCGCAGCAGTTCTTTTATTCTCAGCCAAATAATCCATTAGACCATCGAGCCATTCTTCACCATGGCGGTAAGCTGCTTCCATGCCGATAATTCCAAAGGCGGATAGCGTGAAGAATCCTTGCTTGTGCTGTTCTGCCTGAAAAGCCTTCCGCCGCTTCTCATTGCTTATAATGGCAGCTGAAGCTTGAATCCCTGCAAGGTTCCAGGTTTTTGTCGGAGCTATGCAGGTGATTGTGAGGTCTGCAAATCGCGGATCCAGTGAAGCAATGGGATAATGCTTATGCCCTTTATAGATTAAATCAGAATGGATCTCGTCAGAAAGAATAAGGCAATCATATTTAACGCATAGCTCCCCTATTTTCCTCAGTTCCTCTTCTGTCCACATTCGGCCGCCCGGATTGTGCGGATTGCAGAGAAGGAATAGCTTCACGCCCTCTTTCAATTTGTTTTCAAAATCGGCAAAATCAATCTCGTACCGGCCATTCTCGAGTTTCAATTGAGAATTAACGACAGTGCGCCCATTCTGTTTAATCATCTCAAAGAATGGAGTATATACCGGAGACTGCAGCAATACTTTATCCTCTTTTTCAGTAAAAGCCTGGATGGCAGTTGCGATGGAGGGAACCACTCCCGTGCTGTATAGAATCCACTCATTTTCGATTTTCCAGCCATGCCGCTTGTTAAGCCACTGTCCGATAGATTCTGCAGTAGAATCCGGTGCATACGTATATCCGTAGACCCCATGAGCCATTCTGTCTTCAATCGCCTGCTTTACTTCTTCAGGAGGCTGAAAGTCCATGTCTGCTACCCACATAGGCAGTACATCGGATCTGCCAAAAACCTCCCTGGTCCGATCCCACTTAACAGAAGCTGTATTTTCTCTGCTGATTTTTTGATGGAAATTAAAACGATTCAATCCTGTCACCGCCTTAAGAATTCTTTTATGTACCCTGACTCTATGATATGATATTGATGCTAAAAATTAAAATATGCGGCTCAATCGGCCGAATAATAAAAAGGTGATATACATGGAAATTCAGCAAACGAATCTTTTGCTTGTCTACACCCTGGATCAGTGGGATCCATTTGGAGTGGGGCCGGGTAATTATGATACTGAAATTGCGGATTCAGTCCAGGCAGTCCATGATTTAAATGATTTAATGAAATTGGCCAGGAAGATTCAATCCATTTATGAATTTTCGTTTGAGGAAATCATTCCTTTGGAAAAATGCAAAGAAATCTCAGGGCGTCTTCTGGAAATCAAGAATAATGGCTCCTGTGCTATATAAGATAAAAAACGGCAGCTCTCAGACGTTGGGGCTGCCATTTTTTATAGACAATACTATACTCCCTATACACTCTCCTGTACCCGAACGGTATTCATAAAACTCCTGATGTGCTTCAGAACATCTTGCGGCCGTTCTTCCGGCACTAGATGCCCGGTATCTTTTAAAACCACCAGCTTGGAATTTTTCAAATCCTTATTCAAACGTTTGCCGATATGAAGCGGGACGACTCTGTCCTGTTCTCCCCAAATTAAAAGACAAGGTGTTTCTATTTTCTTCAATGCAGAGGCAGGCATATCGCCTTCTCTGTCACGGATCATCCTTGTTAATGCCCGGAAAATATCGTCCTCTAAGAATGGCGACAAATATCCGTAAAGCATTTCATCATCTATCATGGAATGATCGTAGACAACATTTTTTAAATTTTGCTTTACCCCTGAGCGCTGAAGATATAATTTAACATACAGATGAAAGAAAGGTATGTAGCTTGAAAAAATGACATGCGGCTTCATTCGCTTCATATATCCGGAACTGCACAGCAATATTGCCTGGTCTACGAGTTCAGGCTTGGAGTGTGCGACATTTAAAACAATCTGGCCTCCCATGGAATGCCCTACTAAAGTAACTTTTTCAAATCCCAGCTTTTCTGATAAGCGGATAACCGTGTCCGCCAGGTTTTTGTATGAGTAGATGAACTGCTGGGATTTCCCGCTTTTGCCGAAGGGCGGCAAATCCATTGATACCACATTGAATTCCGTTTGCAGCAGAGGAATCAGCCTCCGATAGCTAAAGGTGGATGACAGAAAACCATGCAGCAGAACCAGAGTATTCATGGAGGACTCATGCTGGTAGTATTCATAATAAACATCTGTTCCATTAATTGGCTCTGTTCCTGAAAAAGTCGCTTGTATCATTGGCCTTCCCCTCCTGGTCCCAGTTTTACTTTATTTTCCCCTTAAACTTAATCTTGACACATATGATTTTAAAGAAATTAATAAATAATGAAAGTGACACATTTATTTTCCGAAGTTTTTGCTATAATGTAACTATTTTATAGAGTAAATCACTAAAGAATGGGAGCGACAAAGGTGAAATTAACTGAAAAGCAAATAGAGGTTTTGGAAATTTTAGAAAACAACAGTGCGCGAATCCCTGTGGAAGACATTGCAAAAATGGCTGAATTAAGTAAAGCGGAAACTGAAACTATTTTAGATAAACTCGAGGAAATGAAAGTGCTTGTTCGTTATAATTCCGTTATTGACTGGTCGAAAGTCGACGGTCATGAAGGAGTTACCGCTATGATTGATGTGAAGGTCGCTCCAAAGCGCGGGGTGGGATTTGATGAAGTTGCACAGAGAATTTACCGTTTTAAAGAAGTAAGGTCTGTCTATTTAATGTCCGGTGCCTATGATCTTTCTGTCATCATCGAAGGGCGTTCCATGAATGAGGTTGCCCGATTTGTATCAGAAAAGCTGTCGACTCTCGATTCTGTCTTATCGACAACCACACATTTTATTCTAAAAAAATATAAGCATGACGGCACTATTTTTGAACAAAGTGAAGACGACAAACGAATTGTGGTGTCACCGTAATGAATGGAACTAAGTCTTATTTATCCAAAACGGTAGAAGA
This sequence comes from Cytobacillus sp., assembly GCF_964223445.1. Lineage (NCBI taxonomy): Bacteria > Bacillati > Bacillota > Bacilli > Caryophanales > Bacillaceae > Cytobacillus > Cytobacillus sp. Next base: position 3,403 of record NZ_CAXQGS010000060.1, on the reverse strand, counting down.
GCTGAAGCCCTCCGGGATTCGCCGCTTTTTTGATCTTGCTGCAGGAATGGAAGGAGTCATTTCCCTTGGTGTGGGGGAACCTGATTTCATTACACCCTGGTCAGTGCGTGAAGCAGCCATCCTATCCCTTGAGCAGGGATATACCTCCTATACGGCTAATGCAGGGTTAATGGAGCTTCGGGAGGAAATTGCAGGCTATATGCAGAAAAGCTTCAGAGTTTCTTATTCTCCCCAGAGTGAAATAATTGTGACGGTGGGAGCGAGTCAAGCGCTGGACATAGCTCTTAGGGCAATCCTCGATCCGGGTGATGAAGTCATTGCTGTAGAACCAAGCTTTGTATCCTATGTGCCATTAGTGTCTCTTGCGGGCGGTGTGCCTGTTCAGGTCCAAACTTTAAAAGAGAATGGGTTTAAGATTCTGCCTGAGCAGCTGGAAAATGTAATCACTGACCGGACTAAAGCCATTATACTTTGTTCTCCCAATAATCCGACCGGAACAATGTTAAGTGGAAGTGAACTGGAGGCCATCGCCCAAGTAGCTGAAAAGTACGATTTGCTGGTTCTTTCTGATGAAATTTATGCGGAGCTTGCTTATGATGGAGAGTATACGAGTTTTGCCACAATCAGCGGAATGAAAAAAAGAACCATCCTGATCTCGGGATTTTCAAAGGGGTTTGCCATGACAGGCTGGAGATTGGGATTTGTCTGCGCTCCTGAGACGATCTGCCAGGCAATGCTGAAAATTCACCAGTATGCGATGATGTGTGCGCCTACGATGGCTCAGTTTGCCGCTCTGGAAGCCTTGAAAACTGGCAGATCAGATGTCGAGGATATGAAAAAGAGCTATAAGCGCAGGCGGAATTATTTCGTTCAGTCCCTAAATGAGCTGGGTTTAACATGTCATGTGCCGGGCGGAGCTTTTTATGCTTTCCCATCTATTGAAAGTACGGGACTTTCTTCTGAAGAATTTGCAGAAAAGCTGCTGCTGGAGGAAAAGGTGGCGGTGGTCCCAGGCAATATTTTTGGCGAAAGCGGGGAAGGCCATGTACGCTGCTCTTATGCCACTTCCATGGAACTTCTGCAGGAAGCAATTAAGAGAATTGGCCATTTCTTAAAGCGAAACCAAAAGGCATAAAAAAAGGACAATCCACAACAGATTGTCAACTTCAAAAAGGGGGGAATACTAGAAAGCCTTACACTACAAGGCTAACCAGTATTCCTTTTTTATATACTCCCTTTTATAAAACTTTTTGATTATATTTGATTTCAAATAGCATTTGCATGACACGGAGGAAATCCTCCTCGCTGAATTCCTTTGCTTTGCGCAAGATGAGCTTAGCTTTTTTGGTGCCAATTTCACGCACAAGCTGTTCGATTTCATAATCGATACCTGACTGTCCCTTTTGAAGTTCCTGTTCAAGGAGCTCAGAAGCTGGAATATCGAGGGCGGTTGAGATTTTTAAAACAGTCTGGGTATCAGGAACCTGGTCTCCATTTTCATATTTTGCAATTGTCCCCGTTCCAACTCTCACTTTCAAAGCGAGCTGCTGCTGGGTTATATTTGCCCGTTCACGGTAAGCTTTAATGTTATGGCCGATATTTGACATATCCATCACTCCCACTGTCAATTTCTTCAAGCTTTATTTTATCACTAGAAACCTAAGATCCATTCTTTACTTCATGAACATTTCGTTAACAAACAAAAAAAGATGTCTGCATATTGTTTGCAGATTGATTTATTATAATGAATGGCTGTCAGAATTATTTATGGTATAAAATGGATGTGAATGGCATTAAAATCATTTTTGATATTTTTGTGAAGTTATGATATAATTTTTTATTGCGTATAAAGAGATAAAATTTGAATTTAAATAGGAGTGTTTTCATGTCTGAGAAAATCGAAGTAGGCAGTGTTATTACAGGAAAGGTAACAGGTATTCAGCCATATGGTGCGTTTGTGGCATTAGATGAGAATACACAGGGATTAGTCCACATTTCCGAAGTGACTCATGGTTTCGTTAAAGATATCAATGAGCATCTTAAAGTGGGCGATGAAGTAAAGGTGAAGGTGCTATCTGTTGACGAAGAAGCAGGTAAAATTGGTTTATCAATCCGTGCAACAGAAGAAGCTCCACAAGCAGAAGCGAAAGCTAGAAAGCCTCGCAAGCGCCAGGCAGCTCCAATCAAAATGGAAGACGAATCTGCACAGGGATTCAACACACTTAAGGATAAGCTTCAAGAGTGGATTGACCAGTCCCAGCGCGAGGATCTTATTAAGAAGTAATAAAATGGATAAACCGGGTTTCCTGCCCGGTTTTTTATTTTTATTCAGATGCAAAAATTATTTGCTTGTTCGTGCAAAATGAGCGAGCGCTCGACAAATTCTTTTGCACTCATAGTTACATAAAACAGAAGAAATATCTATTTTTTAAGATAAATAGTCTGAAAAATGTTGGAATTTTATATCTTGGCATTAATCTTGCAATAGTTAAACCAATTGCAACTTTTAAAGGAGGAACATACATGCAAGAAACAGGAAAGACAATCCCTTTCTGGTTTTCAGTGCTGCCGCTGCTGGTGATGATTGCTGCCATGATTATTACAATTGTTAAGTTTGAGGGAAGCCCCCATGTGCCTTTAATTACCGGAACAATTGTATCCGCTTTCATCGCCTGGCGCTTTGGCTATAAGTGGAACAATATTGAGGAAGGCTTCTATAAAGGCATTAAGTTAGCGCTCCCGGCTATTTTGATTATTATAATGGTCGGTTTGACAATTGGCTCATGGATTGGCGGGGGAATTGTAGCGACTATGGTTTTTTACGGATTAAAGCTGATGACGCCATCCATGTTTTTAGTCTCCATTTGTATTATCTGTGCCATTGTCACTCTGGCAATCGGAAGCTCATGGTCTACAATGGGAACGATTGGCGTCGCCGGAATAGGAATTGGGATCAGCATGGGCATCCCGGCTCCGATGGTGGCAGGTGCTATCATCTCAGGCGCCTATTTCGGAGATAAAATGTCACCGTTGTCCGACACGACTAATTTGGCTGCGGGAATCACAGGCACAGATCTTTTTGAGCATATAAAACATATGTTTTACACAACCCTTCCGGCGCTGGCCATTGCCATTATTGCTTATTGGTTTTTGGGAAGGCAATTTGGCGGGGATGATTTGAATAGTGATAAAATTACTGGTGTCATGAATGTTTTATCAGAGAATTTCGTCATCTCCCCTTGGCTTTTACTGGTGCCTGTAATTGTTATAGGGTTAGTGGCAAAAAAGGTGCCTGCACTTCCAGCGCTTGCGGTTGGTGTCTTCCTTGGCTGGCTATGCCATATTTTTGTCCAGGGCGGTGCTGTGGGGGATGCCGTCAACACTCTACAGGGCGGCTTTTCGA
>NZ_CAXQGS010000059.1:0-89917 GCF_964223445.1 Cytobacillus sp. | reverse complement strand
GAATACAGGCTTTGCCTATCCGTCGGCATTAGGTGCAAAGCTTGCAAATCCGAATAGTCCTGTAGTGGCCATCGTAGGGGATGGCGCCTGGGGAATGAGCCTGCATGAAGTAAGTACGGCTGTAGAGGAGAATATTCCAGTAGTAGCATGTGTTTTTAATAACAATGCCTGGTGTGCAGAAAAGAAAAACCAGGTAGATTTCTATAATAATCGCTTTGTAGGAGCGGATATCCAGAATCCGGACTTTGCAGAGGTGGCAAGGTCCATGGGGGCACAGGGAATAAGTGTAGACAAACCTGAGGACGTAGGACCAGCTATCCGCCGTGCAATAGAATCCAGCAAACCGACAGTTATTGATATTCAGGTGGATGGCACGCAATTGGCACCTCCATTCCGTAAAGATGCCTTAAAGATGCCGACTCGCCTTCTGCCGAAATATGCTCACCTAGATCATAAAAACTGGTAGGCAAAATGGAAGGAGCTTAATAGATTTTTGATTAAGCTCCTTTTTTAAAGAAAGCTTAGGAGTTTGAATTATATCGTTACGGTGCTGAAGTTAGAAAGTTGCTATGACGCGAACTGACCGATATAGTGGAAAAGCGGCCGAAAAAAATGAAAATTGACCGATAAATGGCAGAGTTGACCGATAAATTCAAAAACTGACCGATAATTATGTGAAAGTGACCGATAAAGTGGAAGTAAATAGAAGAAGCACGACATATTAATGCCAATAATTTACAGAATATTAAGAAAATAAAAAGGAGGCAGTCGATGAGCTGGTATTTTGGATACATTTTGGCATATTTCATATTCATGTTTGCAATTGGAATCTATTATTTTACAAAAATTAAAACCTCTGACAGTTATTTAATTGCAGGCTGGAATATGGGGTTTTGGAATATTGTCGGTACAATCATCAGCACGAATTGCGGCGCTGCCGTTTTTATTGGCTGGATTGGAATGGGGTTCACAATGGGGGTATCGGGATTTTTTAAATTTGCATTACCAGCCATGCTTGTCAGTATGCTCTTGATTTTCTTCTTTAGCCGTCCATTAAGAAGACAGAGATTGTATACACTGGCCGACCTTTTTAGTGAAAGATTCGGAGCAAAAACCGGTATTATTCCATCAGTGTTATCTGCTTTTATATACTCAGTTCCCACTACTGCCCTGCAGATTGTAGGGATGAGTACCGTATTCAGCATTGCTTTTAATATGAATGTGAAAACTGGAATTGTACTGTCATTTATTTTGATTCTCGGTTTTACGATTTTGGGCGGTTTAGTTGCAACGATTGTAACGGATGCCATTCAAAGCGTAATTCTGATTGCAGGGATTGTGATGCTTGCATATGCCGCCTTGAATTTTGCCGGGGGGATGGAACAAATTTTTAGTAACACGCCGAGAGATTTTTTAACTCCGCTCGGTGCGAATGGACTCGGGGATGTCCTGCTATTTGCCCTTTCTGTAGCTCCGTTCTACTTAGTTTGGCAATCCACATGGCAGCGAATCTTTGCTTCCAAGACAGAGGATATTGCCATTAAAGCTGGCTTAACAGGTTATGCCATTACTTTATGTATTTCTGTGCTTCCATATAGTATAGGAATTATGGCAAGGCAATTTGTGCCAGCCGATATACACCCAGATTTAATTTTCTCCTATGTAACCGTGGAAATGCTTCCTCCTTATATTGGCGGCATCATTCTGATCGGACTCCTATCAGCACTTATGACAGGTGCAGACTCCTTCATTTTACAAGGAAGCTCTAATATCACTCAGGATTTGTATCACCGTCTATTAAATCCCAATGCTACGGAAAAGCAAATGATGTTTGTTTCCCGCTTGAGTGTAGTGATTATATCGGTATTATCACTGTTAGTTGCTTTTGCATTAACAGATATAGTCAGCATGTATCAATGGGCACTCAGACTGTCAGCAACAACTCTTGTGTTTCCGTTTCTGGCCATTATGTTTTGGAAAAGGACAACCAACACCGCTGTCATTTCCAGCATGCTTCTGGCTTGTTTCACTACCATTCTTTGGCCTCTTATCAATACAGGAATAGATCAGACAATACCCGGCTTTATCGCTTCTTTTTGTTCACTTGTCATAATTAGTCTCTGGACGAAACATTCATCAGCAGAAAATGTAAAAGCTGTTTACTGGGAAGACCTTCCTTCAGCAAATAGAAAGATTGACGATACCGATTCAGCAGAAAACAAAGCTGTCTAATAAGGAGGGATAAGGATGAGTATCCTTATCATAAAAAATGCAAATATCATCACACTTGATCAACATAATACGAAGGCAAAATCATTGCTTGTCAGTAATGGCATCATCGAAAAAATTTGGGATAAAACCGAACCGGACCGTTCGGAAATTCCAAAAAGCCCTGATATTGAGATCTTGGATTTAAACGGGGCTGCTTTGCTTCCTGGTTTTATAGACACTCATAGTCATTTATTAATGTTCGGGCAAATGCTGAATTATGCTGATTGCAGATCCCCGCGAAATAAAAACATTGGTGATATAAAGGAAAGAATAAGAGAAAGGGCCAGTAAAGCAAAACCTGGAGAATGGATCATGGGGTGGGGATATGATGATACCCTATTGGAGGATAAAAGGCATCCGAACAGGTCTGATTTAGATCATGCAGCACCGAACAATCCCGTTTTTATCCGGCATATTTCCGGACACTTTGGTGCTGCCAATTCCAAAGCTCTTGAAATGGCTGGAATCGATGAAAGCATTTCGAATCCGCATGGCGGGTACTTTACACGTGATGATAATGGAAGGCTGGACGGTGTCATACATGAAATTCCCGCTCTGGAATTTATTTTTCCATTCCTGCCTTCTCCGTCAAGCGATGAACAAGTCAAAAATATAGAAAATGCGGCAAAGGTGTACCTGTCTCAGGGAATCACCACCTGTACAGATGCCGGGGTGGGCCTGGACAGAGGAATAGAGGAATTAAATGCGCATATAGCAGCCATTAATTCAGGTAAGAATCCGCTGAATATGCGGCTAATGATCCTGCATCACCTTTTAAGAGAGGGAAGTGCTTTTTCGGGTTATACCGCCGATCAGCTCGATCTTGAATTAAAAAGGCGCACCAAAAACAGAGCATCACTCGATAGTGCCAAATTATTTCAGGATGGATCCATCCAGGGACTTACCGGTGCACTCCGCGAACCTTATCATTGTGATAATTCTGTATTTGGTGAGCTCCTGCATGATCAGGACACTTTTGCAGAAGAAATGCTGGATCTCCATAATAGAGGATTTAGAATAGCGATTCATGGAAATGGAGATCGGGCTATTGGATCTATCCTTGAGGCTTTCGATTATGTTTTGTCAAAAAGTCCGATGGATGACCACAGGCACCGGATTGAACATGTACAGACTGCAGGCAGTAAAGACCTTGATGCCATGCAAAGATTAGGTGTTGCTGCTTCGTTTTTCATCAATCATGTTTATTTTTGGGGAGATCGGCACCGCAGAATATTCCTGGGTGAAAAGAGGGCGGCTAGAATTAATCCTTTGGCTGATGCGGTTGACCGCAATTTGCTGTTCACACTGCATTCTGATTGTCCAATTACCCCAATTTCGCCCCTGTTTTCCATATGGGCGGCTGTAAACCGAATCACTTTAGAAGGTGATGTGCTTGGTGATGATCAAAAAATTGATGTTCTGGATGCTTTAAAAGCGATGACATCTTACGGTGCAGCTCTAAACTTTGAAGAAGATTCTGCTGGCACAATAGAAGAAGGGAAAAAAGGAGATTTTGTTGTCCTGGATGCCGATCCTCTTACCTGCCCAGCAATGGACTTAAAAGATATACCTATATTGGCGACCATCATTTCCGGTAAGGTTGTGTGGGAGAATACAGAAAAAGCTTACACTCATTCATAGATAACCGCTATTCAAAAAATCCTCGATACTGAAGCAAAAGCCGGGGGTCCGCTTTTTGCTCCAGTATAAGGATAAGGCATTAGCTCAACAAGATTAAGCAGTCCTTAATAAATTTTGAGAGAAGCCTTAATAATGGAGGGGAAAACATGGAAGAAAGGGTACAGCTTGAAAAAACGTTTAAGCCGCAATGGGTGTGGGCTATCGCGCTTGGTTCTGCCATTGGCTGGGGAGCCTTTATTCTGCCGGCTGAATGGATGGGGAAAGCAGGCCCGATCGGGGCGGTGATCGGGTTAACCATTGGTGCTTTATTAATGATGGTGATTGCCGTCAGCTACGGGGTTTTAATTGAAAAATATCCTGTTTCCGGCGGTGAGTTTGCTTATGCATATATAGGGTTTGGAAGGAAACATGCCTTTATTTGCGGATGGTTTCTGACTCTTGGCTATATTTGTATTGTCGCCCTGAATGCATCTGCATTGGCCTTGCTTGGAAAGTTTATGCTTCCCTCGCTTACAAATATCGGTTTGTTATATGAAATAGGAGGCTGGCAGGTATATCTGGGTGAAGTAGTGATTGCGACTGCAGCACTTCTGATCTTTGCCTATTTTAATATAAAGGGTGCTTCCATTTCTGGCAGTCTCCAATATATATTCTGCATTATCCTCGTTGCCGGTGTGTTCCTGCTCACCATAAGCATGATACTAAGTCCATCTTCAGATCTGTCAAATCTTCAGCCTTTTTTTAAACCGGGGATACCTGCACTGACTGGAATCATCGCAATCATCGCGATTGCTCCATGGGCATATGTTGGTTTTGATAATATTCCGCAGGCGGCTGAAGAATTTAATTTTCCTCCTAAAAAGGCATTCAAGCTTATCATTTATTCGTTAATTGTAGCTTGTGTCTTATATTCCTTTATGATTATTGCAACAGCAGTAGCAATGCCATGGCAAAACCTTATTGCCGGAAAGCCGATTTGGGGGACAGGTGATGTCATCTCTGATACGTTAGGTGCCTTCGGAGTGCTTCTGCTCGCAATCTCCCTTTGCATGGGTGTATTCACAGGGCTTAATGGATTCTATGTTTCTTCCAGCCGATTGTTGTTTGCGATGGGGAGAGCAAAAGTAGTTCCTAAAGCTTTTTCCAGGCTTCACCCGAAGCATGGCACCCCTTATGTAGGGATCCTGTTCACATGTGCCCTGTGCCTGTTTGCTCCATGGTTTGGGCGTCCCGTCCTATTATGGATTGTTGACATGTCAGCAACAGGAGTAACCATTGCCTATTTTTATACTTGCTACACAGCTTATAAACTGTTCAGCTGGACAGAAGCAGCCGATGGAAAAATGGTCTCACCCGGCAAAAAACTGGTTGCTCTGATAGGAGCATTAATTGGACTTGCATTTCTTGGGTTGCTGCTCGTGCCTGGATCACCATCAGCGCTTGGAGCACCTTCACTGATTGCCTTAATCGTCTGGACAGTATTAGGATTAGCTTTCTATCTATATAAAAGGAAAGAATACAATCAAATACCTAAAAGTACACTTGATTATTATATTTTAGGCAAAACAGATACAGATGGGACTGATGTTAAGACTGATAGCCAGGTTAGTATAAAAATAGATGCTTAATAGCATAGAGTGAGCTGTGAAGCAGTTTCAAAAACACGGGAAAAATATTTATATAATTTATCTATCAGAGAACCAGGTTTCGTCAAAACAAAGTCAGAAAAGGTTGAGGGTTGGGTCATAATAGGAAGCTTATTCGGACAGAGGGAAGCAGAAAAGGCGAAAAGCAGTCCGAATACAAGCCAGATTCGGACAGGATGAAGGAAAAAAAGGGTGAAGCAGTCCGAATACAAGCCAGATTCGGACAGGATGAAGGAGAAAAAGCGGAGATCAGTCCGAATACGAGCTTGGTTCGGACAGGATAAAGGAGAAACAGCGAAAAGCAGTTCGAATACGAACCCGATTGATATCATTCTGATAAGGCCCCATTCATAATATGAATGGGGCTGCTTTTCATTTATTATGTACCTTCATAAGCACTGAACTCCAAGTCTGCGGCTTTGAGCTTTTTTGTACTTTCTTTATTCTCACTGCCTTGATGAAATAAATTCCATCAGCTTCCTGCTGGTATGTTTCAGGGCTTCCTCATGATAGATCATGTAGAAGTCCCGCTGCATTGTAATTCCTTCTATATGTAATTGTTTTAAAGTCCCGAGCCGAAGTTCTTTTTTTACAGCAGACTTTGAGATGATGGAAATGCCTAAACCCGCTTCTACGCAGGTTTTAATGGCTTCGGTGTGTTTCAGTTCCATAATGACATTCAATTTGGAGGCATCTACATGGCATCTTCTAAAGGAATCTTCCATCACTTGCCTTGTTCCTGATCCTTTTTCCCGGATAATAATAGGAACTGACAGCAGCTCCTCGATGGTTATACTGTCCGTCTTAATGAATTTATTTTCAGGAGAGGCTATGATAATCAACTCATCTTTGGCAAAAGGAACCTGTTTTAAGGCTGGGTAGGAGAGCATGGATTCAATGAACCCTAAATTGATTTCATGATTTAACAGCTTCTCAACGATATGCCTGGAATTATATACATTTAAATGCAGGCTGACTTTCGGATAGAGACTCGAAAAATCGGCTAATAAAAAGGGGAGTACATGCTCCCCGATCGTTAAGCTGGCTCCGACCTTTAAGTCCCCATGTACACTTCCCTTTAATTCTTCCAGTTCATTTTCAGTTTCATTCATTAAAGCTATCAGTTTTTTGACTTTATGATATAGGATTTCGCCTGCAGGAGTCAGTGAGATTTTTTTGGTTGTCCGTTCAAATAGCTGACAATCCCATTGTTCTTCGAGTTGTTTGATTTGAAGGCTGACACTGGATTGAGAGAGGTGAAGATCCTTGGCAGTCTGGGAAAAACTTTTATTATTGGCGGTGACATAAAATACTTTTAAATAGTCGAGGTTCATAGGTATCCTCCTTCAATCATGTAACTCCCCTCTATCTATTGTAATTGATTAGGGGACATTTAAAAAACTTTATATAGTAAGAGAAGCAGAGGGGTTATGGCAAGAAGACCCAGAAAGCCTGCTATGGCAACAGCCACTGGTTTAAAGCCTACTTTCACAAAGTCTTTCCATTTAATATTAAGCCCCAGCCCTGCCATACCCATTGCAAGGAGGTAGGTGCTCAGTAATAAAAAGATGCTGATGATACTGCCGGGTATGGAGAAAATAGTATTGATCAGGCTGGTAAGGAGAAATCCGAAAATAAACCATGGGATTGGCAGCTTCCCTATATTCCGGCCTTTGCCGCTGTTTTTTCTGCTGTAAATAAAGCTTATGATAAGGGCAACTGGTATCAATAACAGGACTCTTCCCAGTTTTACAAGAATGGCAGAGTCACTGCTGACATCCCCGCCCGGAACACCTGCAGCCACTACATGGGCAAGTTCATGCAGTGTTGCCCCGGCTAATACACCATATTCCTGCTCGCTGATAGGAAGCAAGGGAAATAAAACAATATACAAAATGGCCCCAATGGTCCCTAAAACGGCTATGCATGATACTGCAACAGCGGTTTGCTCTTCCTTGCTTTTGACAATAGGCGCAATCGCAATAATGGCTGCCGCTCCGCAAATAGCAGTGCCAGCAGCAAGTAAAGCTGACAATTTCTTATTGATTCTGAAAGCTTTGCCCAAAAGCAGGATGAAACTCATGGTAAAAACGATGACCACAACATCGATGATCATGATGGAAAAGCCTGCTGAGATAATTTCCTGCAAATTCAGCCTAAAGCCCAATAAAATAATCCCTGCCCGAAGCAATACCTTGCTTGAGAACTGTACACCTGAATGAGCGTCCACAGGTACAGATAGCGTATTTCCCCAAATGCCTCCCAGCAAAATGGAGAGGATCATAATTCCGAGAATGGAGAAAAAGGGAAGATTGGCAATTTGGCCAGCCAGAACCGCAAGGAAAAGGGTCAGCGATAATCCTTTTGCAAATCCGATAGCCTTTTGTTTTTTTTTAGGTTCTTCTATTACATATTCTTGAATTTTTTGAGCTTCCACAGATAGTTCCCCTTTCGTTCATTTGATACCTTAACCGTACCATAGGAAAGGAGAACCGCTTCACCGATTGTTTAATAAGGTTTATTGGATTTCTTAATGATTCAAAAGTGTATGGATTAAGCCCCTTTTTGCTGCAAAATAATGACTTCCTCTTCTTTTTCTTTCATTGATAGGAATAGCACTCCTGCAATGATGAAAACACCGCCAAGCATTTGATAGCTCCCGAAGGTTTCTTTTAGCCACAGGAAGGATATCAAAGCTGCCACAAGAGGCTCAATACTGGATAAAAGACTGGTTTCTGTGGGGGAAAGATACTTCAGACTCCCTATATAAAGCAAAAAAGAGAGGGTGCTGATCACAATAATGCTAATTAACATAGATAATGTATCCATACGAAGTGCTCCTGCCATGTTGGCAAAGCTGAATGATGGCATCAGCAAATATAGGACGATTCCGCCAAGCAGCATTCCCCACCCGATGATTGTCATCGTTCCCCAGGTCTTAATGAGGGAAACAGGCTGCAATGTATAAAAGGCAAATCCAAGCGCCGTTAGAAAACCGATCCATAAAGCCTTTTCTGATAAAAGGATTTGATCCAGGGATCCGTTGGTAATAAGCAGAAAAATCCCTGATAGAGCGGTGACAATGGCCAGCAAATGGATCTTGGCTGGCCATCGTCTGGACTCGATTGCCACATAAATGGTGATCAGAACCGGACCAGCAAATTGAAACAGGGTTGCTGTAACGGCATTGCTCACCTGAATGGTTTCGATAAAAGCATATTGCCCTCCAAGCATCCCCAAAACAGCAAAAAGAAGAAGCTGTATCCAGTGGCGGGGATATTTCCATATCGCAAATACATTTACTTTCCGGCAAGATAAGAAAATGAGCGTGAAAATGCCTGCCGCAATCAATCTGACAACTAAATAATCGCTTGATGATAAGTGGGTTTCCTGAAAAAACCACTGCAGCATTGGACCGGATAATCCCCATAAAGAAGCTCCGCTTATGATCATGGCCAGTCCCAGCTTGCGTGAATTGCTCATGTTGTTTGTCTCCTTACTGTATTGGTTATTATCATGTATTATAGATAATAACTGGTGTTGTTAGAAGGGTCAGATTTTTAATTTTTAAGGGGGTCAGGCTGATGTCCGAGTTAACGCCAAATCTAGACTTTACAAGCGGTGAGGCACTATATGTGCAATTATATAAATATATTAAAAAAGAAATTAAGACAGGCAATCTGGCGGTAATGGCAAAGCTCCCTTCCAAAAGGAAATTTGCCAGATATCTTCTGGTCAGTGAGAACACAATTGAATCTGCATATGAACAGCTTATGGCTGAAGGATACATCGAATCGAAGGCGCGCAAAGGATATTTTGTGAGTGAAGTTGAACAGAACCATTTTGCTTCAGAAAATGAAGAGCCTTTCGCTGAAGAAAAACAGCATACTGAGGGTAAGTACCTGTATCATTTTACACATTCCGGGGTGGATATTAGGACGTTCCCTTTCTCTGTGTTCCGGAAATTAACAAATCAAGTCCTGACTAAGGATAATGGCGAGGTTCTAATGATTGGCCACCCTCAAGGCGAGCTGGAATTGCGGAACCAGATCGCGAGTTATCTGTATAAATCCAGGGGTGTAAATTGTTCCCCCAGCCAAATCATTCTTGGCTCAGGAACACAATATTTAATGAAAACTTTATTGCAGCTGCTGGATGGCAGTATTTTTGCTGTCGAAAATCCGGGATATCACCGCAGGCTCGTCATCTTTGAAAAAGGAATGGACAATGTGAGGGACATTCCTCTCGATAAAGATGGACTTATTTTATCTAAACTGAAAAAGTCAGGAGCAAACATCGTCTTTGTCACACCATCGCACCAATTTCCATGCGGTATGATTATGCCTATTGCCAGAAGGATGCAGCTTTTAAAATGGGCAAAGGAAAAGCCTGGCCGTTATATCATTGAAGATGATTATGACAGTGAATTCCGCTACACAGGCAAGCCGATCCCGGCCCTGCAGGGATTGGATAAGGATGAAAAAGTAATCTATATGGGTACTTTCTCGAAAGCCCTGCTTCCCTCTCTAAGGATTAGTTATATGGTCCTTCCAAGACCTTTGCTGAAGATTTATCAGGAAGATTATTTCTTTTATGCGCAAACTGTTTCACGGACAGATCAGGAGATCTTGATTAAATTTCTTCAGGAGGAGTACTGGGATAAGCATATCCAGAAAATGAGGGTCGTATATCGAAGGAAAAGAGATATCCTAATTTCTGCCATATCGAAGTATTTTCCACCAGTTTCTGAAGTAATCGGACAGGACTCAGGTTTGCACATATTACTTCGGCCGAATAATGAAATGAATGAACAGCAGCTGATCAGGAAAGCCTTAGAGGCAGAAATAAAAATTTATCCTGTATCTCAATTTGGAGAAAATGACGGTCACACTGTATTGCTTGGTTTTGCCTTACTATCTGAAGAAGAGATATATGAAGCAATAAGGGTGTTAGCCAGGGCATGGTTTGAATTGTAAAACCTGATAAGTGGTGATATTGCATGCGCAGCTTATCCAGACCCATACTATGGAGAACATTTGCATGATTTCTAAAGTAGTTATTAATACTCATTTTACCAAGTAAAGCGAACTGTTTGTCCATTCAGTACGTTTCCATTTGTAACAGGCTTTTGCCTGAAAAATTAGATGGAGGTTTCTTGAATGAAAAAGTTTTCTTTCCTGATGGTTTGTCTATTTGTTATGGCAGGTGCTGCGGGTTTTACGGCATTTTCGAATTCCGTAGAGCCGGCAAATTCTTCAGTTGAAGCCGCACAGACTGAAGCTGTTCAAGTTTATGGTCCAGGTGGTCCTTTGGGCCCGATAAAGGAGGCTGCAGAAAAGTTTTCAGCGGAAACAGGTATCAGGGTGAACGTAACGGCTGGACCTGAATCCAATTGGATTCAGCAGGCAAAGGAGAATGCGGACATCATTTATGGCGGTTCAGAGTATATGATGCAAAACTTTGTGTTTAACCATCCTGGAATGATAGACGAAAAATCACGAACAGAGCTGTATCCTCGTGCTGCTGGTATTCTGGTGAGAAAAGGAAATCCCCAAAAAATAGAGTCGCTTGAGGATTTAGCAAAGCCAGGAGTTAAAATAGTGGATGTTAACGGTGCAGGCCAGCTTGGCCTTTGGGAAGACCTGGCAGGAAGAAAGGGCCTGATCGCTGGTTTAAATCAAAACATTGATATTTCAGTCAAAACCAGTGCTGAAGCCATTGATCTTTGGAGGACAAATTCAAAGCTGGATGCATGGATCACATATGAGTCCTGGCATTATCGCTTGAGGGATGAAACGGAATTAATTGAATTACCTGATGAGGAAAAGATATACAGAGGAACACCCATTGCTATTGCCAAAGCGTCGCACAATAAAAAAGAGGCAAAAAAGTTTATAAAATATTTGCAAACTGAATCAGCCCATAAGATTTTCCAAAAATGGGGATGGAAGTAGGAGGCGAATCTTCAATTAAAAATGACTATATTTTTATCGAAAAACAACAGTCTGTGACTTCTTATCCAGTTTGAAGAATCTAATAGAGGGAATGAAATGGGCGAGGAGGGTTCAAGTGAAAAAAATACTTTCATATATATCAATATTAGTGATCGTTATAATGGCAGCTGGCTGCAGTTCAAATGGAGATAATGAGACAAATGAAAATTCAAAAGCGAACAACTCAGACGGACAAATGGATGATGAGCTTTTAAATGGCAGTGATGAGGTAATGGCGGTTCTGGATGAATTACAAGCTAATTTGAAAAATAAAGCGGAAAACTCGGAACTGATACAAAAAACAGGCAAAGACCTTGAGGAAAACTGGGATGAGATTGAGAAGAAAGTGGAGGAGAATTTTCCTGAAGACTACGAAAGTATTGAAGAAAGCTTATATCCACTAATTAGTGAATCTCAAAAAGATCAGGCTGACTCTGCTAAAATGAAGGAACTGGTTACCGTAACAAAGGAAAAATTAGAGTCATTTAAAGTGAAATTAGCTGAATAATAATGAGTTTAAACCTGCCCTAAATTTCATTGGGCAGGTTTATTTTGTTATATTACGTCCCCAGCACTTTTTGCCCTTGCGGCTGAGTGTTGAATGGATTAGGTTCCAATGTAATCCCAATATCTTCAAAGGAATATTCTGAAGGAAGGCGGTAGGTGATAAGGCCGCTCCCGTTTTGATCAGGTATCAAAGTGCCGGCACTTTGCCGATTTCCGTTCTGTAACAGCCATACTTGGTATACTTCATTGTTCTTTGTAATAGGCAAATTGTTTAAAGCAATGACAAGACTTGTTTCCGTACCTTCCTGAAGAAGGTATGCGCTGCCGGTTGCAGAAGCAGCTAAGCTTTGCCCTGTTAAGGAATAAGTCGTAACAATTTGTGTCGGATCAGCAGCTTTATTCTCTAATGACTTAATCGTATCTTTCAATTGAAGGCTGTTCCAATAAAACCCAATTAAACAAATGATTAAAATAGCTGTTACAGCAGTGGATAGGGGTGAAAAATGCCTTTCGGCAACTGATAAAATTCGTTCTTTAAAGCTAATCGGTTCGGCTTCTATTTTTTCTTCGTGTTTAAGAAATTTATTTTCTTCAAAGACAAAATCCATCACTTGTGACTTCAATGATTCCGGTACCTCTGTTTCTTCTATATCATAAGAAAGCATTTGCCATGTTTCTTGTATAGATTTCAGTTCCTGCTGGCATTTTGCGCACTTTAGCAGATGGTCTTCGAACTGTTTTTTATCTTGGTTTGTAAGTTCATTTATAATATATAAAGATAAATTATCACATTTATTCTCCATGCCGAACACCTCCTATTTTCCCGTTGAAATTATTCCGAAGCTTTTTTAAGGCCTGATGCAGGCGGCTTTTAATCGTACCCAGCGGCTTTTGTTCAAGTTCTGCTATTTCACTTAAGGAGTAGCCTTCCCAATATAATAAGTTGATCAGGCGCTGCTGTGGTTCAGAGAGATGTCGTTTTGCTTCTTGAATCTGCTGTTTTAGCAGATTTCTTGTAACTTGCTGCTGGACATCATCAGCTGGAAGACCTTGCATTTGCTGCCATTCTTCAAGCTCCAATTGGACCGTCCCTTTATATTTTTGTTCTTTACGGATGAGATCTATGGAAATGTTTCGAGTTATGGTGAGAAGCCAGTTCACAAACTGTCCTTGGGATGCATTATAGGTGTTTTTTGTCGTCCAAAGCCGAAGGAACACCTGCTGAACAATTTCTTTCGTTTTTTCCGTATCGCCCTTGGTTATTTTTATGGAGAAGCTGTAAATAAGTTTTACATATCGGTCATACAGCTCTTCAAGTGCTGGCCGATGATTTTGAACAATTAATTCTATTAGTTCTTCATCTGACTTAGAATTCATTGACGGAAATCGCTCCCTTGTTAAACGAAATTATTTAGTATAGATGTTAACATAGATTGTCGGGAAAATTTGATAGGGGAGGAAAAAAAGAACTGCCGATAAACCAGGCAGTTCCTTCAGCAGTATCCATTATTGTGCAAATAATGTTTCGCTGTTAACAATAAACCAAACATCTTTGACGCCTTGTCCGTTTACATCACCAGATGCTTCGTCCCTTACGAAGTAGTAAAGCGGATAGCCCTTGTAGGTCGTTTGTTTCTCACCAGTGTCAGGCCGAGTAATCGTTCCGAAGTCTTCTTTATTAAATCCTTCTGGAACAGCAAGGTCTTCAGAGTAGAAAGCAGGCCAGTTTTTAAGGCAATCTCCACTGCAATTTGATGTATTTGGCTGATCTTTTGCAAAGTAGTAAAGTGCCATACCTTTAGCATCTGTAAGATATTTACCTATTTTTTTGTTTTCCAGCAGTTGAAGTTTCGTATCCGATTCTGCAAGATCTTTTTCTGACTCGTTGTTAACCGCTGTTGTTGTTTCTTGTGCTTGTTCCTTTGCACCTGTACTTTCTGGTTTTTCCTGATAGCTGCATCCTGCAAAAAGTATGCCAGCTAAAAGAATTGTCCAAAAATAAATTTTTGTTTTCATGATGAATCCCTCCGTTATTTTTTCTTATCAAATACAGGTAACGTAAGGGAGGTGTAAACGGTTTTATACAAATTTAAAAGTTTTTAAGATTCCTCAAAACAGGGCGGAATCAACAACTCGCATTCTGGCATTGATAAGTTTAACAATTTATATTTGTATATAACTTTCCAATCTGACTATGCCTGATTTTAGTGCTCTGATGATTCAGGGAAATAATACAATCATAGTATTTCGTTATGAATGACGAGGTTAAGGATAAAAGTACTTGTACGCTCAAATAAACTCAGAAATTAAAACAGCAGCCGGTCTTATGTGAACCGGCTGCTGTTTTATGATTTATGCAATTGTTGAAGCTGTCTTTTTCTGTTTATGGTGCTTATCCTGCAGCACAAATTGATTACGCCCTGCCCCAATTCCGGAAATGGTAAAGATAGCCGTAATGGCCATCAGGAATATCAGTGGAACCGTCCAGGAGTGGAACAGATCATACAGTGAGCCGATGAGAATCGGTCCTGCCGCTGCCAGCAGGTAGCCCACGGATTGAGCCATTCCTGAAAGGCTGGCAGCCTGTTTGGCATTTTCAGCACGAAGGCCGATCAGGGTTAAGGAATGACTGATTGCAGCTCCAAGACCAATCCCGAGGAGAACGATGCTGATGTTAGAGATGATGGCATTAACATTCATCAGGAGACCCGATATGCCGGCAAAAGTGAAAATGCCGATGCCAAGAGCAATCCCTTTTTGGTTAGGCAGCCGATCGGCAAGAACGGGAATAATAAAATTAACAGGTAGTCCTGAAAACTGGAGAACCGTTACCATCCATCCGGCGTCAGCGATTTCCCGTCCCTGGCTATGAAGAATTTCGGGGAGCCAGGTGGTTGTGCTGAAATAGACCATTGATTGCAATCCCATAAACAGTGTCACCTGCCAGGCGATGGGTGAGGACCAGATAGAACCCTTTGGTCCAGATACTTTAGGTGCTTCCTTTTTTTTCTTTTGTAAGCTGATCTGCGGAAGCCAGACAATGATGGCGATAAGAATTAAGATGGCCCATACACCAAGTGAAAGCCTCCATCCCAGGCCAATGTTTTCTGCAAGCGGGATACTGAATCCTGGCGCAAGTCCTGCACAAATTCCCATTGAAAATGTATAGATGCCTGTGAGCAGGCCAACCTTCTGCGGAAACTTTTCCTTGACCATTCCAGGAAGAAGCACATTGCAAAGACCAACCCCTAAACCTATTAAAATAGTTCCTATGTACAGCGGCGGAAGCATTCCCAAAGAACGGGCCGAAATGCCGGCTCCCAAAATAATCAAACCCAAAAGAATGCTCCATTCACTTCCAAGCTTTTGGGCAATCTTTGGAACAAAAGGAGAGAGAAGGGCGAAAGCAACGAGCGGGAGGGTAGTCAGAAGGCCTGCTGCACCATTGGAAATTCCCGTTTCATCCCGGATTGCTCCTATCAATGGCCCAACTGATGTAATCGCAGGGCGTAAATTAAAAGCCACAAAAATAATGCCGGCCATCAGGAAAAAGGTTTTTAAATCAAACTTTGCTGAACTTCTCAACTATAGACACTCCTTAAAGGTAATTCGAAAATCCTTCGCATAACGAAAGGATAATATTCAGAATAGTATAATTGTTTTCAGGTTAAAAGTATATAGTTTTAAGCAAAATGGCAATATTTTTACAGTTTATTAGAGGGTATTAAAATCTGAGGGGAAGCAGCCGGTAATTAAAAGAAGTAAGGGAGGACCCTTACTTCTTTTCTTAAATTGATTCTAATGCATCCAGAATTTTATTAAGCCAATTCATATAAAACTTATTTAATCCACTATAATGTTCCTGGATCAGGTTCGGAATGACGTCCTGGTAATCATGCTTCCCTTCACTTTCTGTCTTCAGTTCGGAGATCCATGATTTAATATGCTCTGCTGCTGCAGGGACTTCGGTTGATTCGATGAATAATAGGGCCGGATAAAGGGAGCGCGGTTCAGGCACCCGCTTTTTAAACACCTCAATGATTTCTTCTGAAAGCTGATTTTTTCCTTCTTCTGTAATTTGGTAGACAGTCCGGTTTGGCCGGTTATTCACCTGCTCCTGCTTTTCAGCCTGGATCCACTTATGCTTTTCGAGCTTGCGGATGGCATGATATAAATTGCCGTCCGTAACGGGGAATAGGTGATCCCATTTGTGTTCTAAAATGACTTTTTTCATTTCATATGGATGATATTCTTTCACTTTTAATAGACCAAGAATTACGATTTGCATTGACATAATTGCAGCTCCTTTTAAACAATTACTCTGCGATTGAAAAAGACATATCCCGCAAGGAAAATGCCGTTGAGCTTTTACAGGAGACAATCTCACGGTATGGAAAAGTGGACATCCTTGTCAACAACGCGCATGTTACCAGACAGATATCATTTATGAAAACAACACTGGAAGACTTTGAATTATCCTTTAATACAGGATTTTACCCTACTATCCATTTAATGCAAGTCTCTTATGAACAGTTTAAGAAAAATAAAGGATTCGTGATTAACTCTGCTTCAGGTGCCGGGATTTCGGGCCAGGTGAACCAGGCTCCTATGGTTGTCGGGGGAACGCAAAAATTAACATAAATAAAGAAACTGTCCGCTTGGACAGTTTCTTTGTTTAAGGATATGCTTATCTCTTTGAAGTTAGATAACGTCTGCTCTTTGCGCCATCCGCCCCGAGGCCAGAAGCAGACAAGCGGGCTCGTTCCGCTTGTCTATTGTGCTGAGAAACCGCCGTCAATAACTAATTCTGCTCCTGTGATATAAGAAGCATCATCTGAAGCAAGGAACAATACAGCACGTGCCACGTCATCAGCTTCACCAAGTCTTTGAAGCGGAGTCGCCTGAATTAGTCTCTGCAGCACTTCACTGGATTCTGACAGGTTCTCTGTCATTGGCGTTTTAATGACCCCAGGGAAAACGGCATTAACCCTTATTCCGAATCGGCCAAACTGTGTGCTTGCCGCTCTGGAGATTGCTCTGACAGCACCTTTTGAAGCAGTGTACGTGTTTGTTCCCATTCCAACCATGGCTGTGTAGCTGGAAATATTCACAACGGCACCGCTTTGCTGTTTGACCATTTGCGGCAATACATGCTTCATTCCTGCAAAAGGCCCGAAACCATTGATGCGCATCATGAGATCCCAATCTTCAATTGTCACATCATCTATATTTTTTTCACTTGAAATGCCTGCATTATTAATAAGAACATCGATTCTTCCATGTTCGGCAACAATTTCGTCCACAGTCTCTTTCCAATCATCCTCTGACATGACATTCAGCAATTTGCCTTCTACTGCATCATTTTGACTGACAACGTCTAAAAGCTCTTTATTAATATCCGCTGCAATAACATATGCGCCTTCTTCGATTAAAAGCTCAGTCATGCGTTTTCCCATTCCTGATGCTCCGCCAGTAACCAATACAATTTTATTATCGAATTTTCCCATCAAATTGCCCCCTTGATTTATCTTTTTAATCAGCGTTTACAAATCAAGTATAATCGATAATATACTTTGTGCAAAGTAATTAGTTCTGGAAAAATACCAAGTTTTAAGGGATTTTTCATTATTCTTGATAGAAAGGAAATGGATTGGTATAATGAATGACAGTCAGTCACTTCTAGGTAAGGAGGGTAAATTCATGCAGGATCGGCCAGATGATAAATACAGTAGAATCCTGAACGCTTCTATAGAGGTTATTTCTGAAAAAGGCCTTGAAAAATCCTCGGTATCGGAGATCGTTAAGAAAGCAGGCATCGCTCAGGGAACGTTCTATTTATATTTTTCTTCAAAAAGTGATTTGGTACCTGCAATCGCTAATTCACTTCTCACCAAAATTCTCGATCGCATGAAGAGTAAGGTGCAGGAAGGAGAAAGCTTCTGGAGTACTTTGGATGTCATTATTGATGAGACCTTCAAGATTACCGATGAACATAAAGATATCATAGTACTTGTATACTCAGGACTCGCATTCAATCATTCCCTGGAAAAGTGGGAAGAGGTATATCGGCCATATTACGAATGGCTTGAGATTGAAATCAGCAAGGCAGTTCAAAAAGAAGAAATTTACGCAGACATTAATGTCAAGTGGATCTCAAGGACCATCATTAACCTTATCGAAAATGCTGCTGAAAGATATTATATTGGCGGCGAGCAGGATGAGTCCCTGACTGTTTATAAAGAAGAGCTTTTTAAATTTATGAGAAAATCATTAATCACGGGCTAAAATTATTGGACTGCTTCCAATAATTTTTCTTTAGGGAAAAATGACTGACTGTCATTCAGAGGAGGTTGAGAGTAAATGAAATGGATGTTAGTATTTGCAGCCGGCATCTTTGAAGTGATGTGGGCTTCAGGTCTAAAATATGCAGATTCATTCCTGGATTGGACGATTACCGCTGTGCTGATAGCAGCAAGTTTCATATTATTGATCCGCTCATACAAGGTAATTCCTGTTGCAGCGGCTTATACCGTATTCGTCGGGATTGGAACTGCAGGCACTTATATTTTAGGTGTGTTAATGGGGGAGCCGTTTTCGGTAACTCAAGTATTCTTTCTGGTGATATTATTGGCAGGAATTATGGGCATGAAAACTTTTACGAAACAGGAAAACACGGAAGCGAGAGGTGGATCTTAATGGCTTGGGGATTATTGGTTCTGGCGGGGATCGAAGAAGTGATCGCCACAATCGCCATGAAATACATGGATGGAACGAGAAAGACATGGCCGATCGCTGTAATGGCAGTTGGTTTTATTTTCTCTTTCTTCTGTTTATCTATGGCCATGCAAAGGATTCCGGCCGGTGTGGCCTATGCTATTTGGACAGGAGTGGGGAGCATTGGCATTACGCTGGCTGGTTGGTTCTGGTTTAAAGAAAAATTCGGATATAAACAATTTTTATCCCTGGCGTTTATCTTAATTGGAGTAATTGGTTTGGGGATGACATCTTAAGTACTTATTAAGCTATAATTATATCGGATGCAGACCGGGAATGTGCTGGTCTGCTTTTTTGGTAAAAAAATATTAAAAATAGTTGCAACTTACAAATAATATAACTATAATGTAACCAAGAGGTGAAAAAATGGAAAATCTTCGCAGTTTGTTTCAAATAATGACGCGCCGTTTTGGCTTACTCAATAAAAATTGCTGCAGTGTCGGCGGATGCGATATTTCCCTCATTCAAAGCCATATTCTTTATGAGATTGAAAATCAGCATAACCCGTCCATGCAGCAGATTGCAGATACATTAGGGACGGATATTACAACTTTCAGCAGGCAGGTTCAATCTTTAGTAAAGTTGAACTTAGTTAAGAAAACGCCGGATCCTGCTGATAAGAGAATCAGTATTCTTTCGCTGACTGTTGAAGGCAAATATATTGCAGGGTCAATAGACCAGCAGATGAATGCATTTTTACAAGAGGTTTTTTCCCAAATGAATGAGTTTGAAAAAGAAACAGTCATCCGCTCAATTCATTTGTTAAATAATGCGATGGCAAAGTCCAATGCATGCTGCAGGCCTTTACAGGGGTAAACCCCCTGGGTTTAATACTTGTATTTTGCAAGTAAAATCAACCAATCCAATTTTGGAGAAAAGAGGAGTACGAATGACCAATTTGAATGATTTTATTGTTGTTAATGGATGCTGCACGCCTAAAAAAAACGAGCTGGAAAAAACATCACTAATCAAGGATGAAGGAAAAGGGCTGCCTGTGGCTATAATTGGAGCCGGACCGGTTGGGCTGGCTGCTGCAGCACACCTGGCAAGCAGAGGGCAGTCATTTATTCTGCTTGAGTCGGGGAAGCAAGTGGGAGCCAATATAAAAAGCTGGGGACATATTCGCTTATTCTCACCATGGCGGTACAATATTGATAAAGCTGCTGGCAGGTTATTAAGCGCAAATGGCTGGGTGCAGCCGCAATTGGAAGGTTTGCCTACCGGAGAGGAACTTGTTGAACAATATCTAAAGCCGCTGTCCAGGCTACCTGGAATAAAGCCTTTCCTTCACCTTAATACGAAAGTTTTGTCAATTGGCCGAAAAGACACCGATAAAATGAAAACGGCAAATCGCGAAAATCTTCCTTATGTCATCCATGCTGAGAAGAATGGAGAGTACAAAACATTCGAATCGAGAGCAGTAATTGATGCTGCAGGCACGTGGGGAAATCCTAATCCAGCTGCGTCAAGCGGAATTTGGCTGGCTGATGAGAAGGATTTGAAGGAAAAGATATTTTATGGAATCCCCCATATATTAGGGAGTGAGCTGCAGCGCTACCGGAATAGGCGCATAGCAGTTGTTGGAGGAGGCCATTCAGCGATTAATGCATTACTGGATTTAGCCGCATTAAAAGAGTCCTATCCCGAAACGGAGATTCTATGGATTATGAGAAGAAATCGGGTTGAGGATGCCTACGGAGGAGAAGAAAAAGATGCACTTGAAGCACGCGGCCGCCTCGGAAGCAGAATCCATCAATTGGTTGATAATGGGCAAGTGGAGGTCATTACTCCATTTCGTATCCAGCTGGTCAAAAAGTCAGAAACGGGAATTGAGTTAATAGGCAGTCAAAATGGCAAGCAGAGCAGCCTGGATGGAATTAATGAAATGATTGTCAATACAGGAAGCCGTCCGGATTTTTCAATCATAAGTGAGCTTCGTACTTCCATAGATTCTTCAACTGAAAGCGTAGAAGCATTAGCACCATTAATTGATCCTAATATTCATAGCTGCGGTACGGTTCGCCCCCATGGAGAAAAGGAGTTAAGACAGCCAGAGAAGAATTTTTATATCGTGGGTTCAAAAAGCTATGGCCGTGCTCCAACTTTCTTGATGGCAACAGGCTATGAGCAGGTTAGGTCAGTGGCAGCTTATCTAAGCGGTGATTTCGCCGCTGCTGAAAAAGTGGAGCTGGATTTGCCGGAAACGGGTGTTTGCAGCGTTAATCTGAAAAGTTCCTGTGATGAGACTGCACCTTCTTGCTGCAATTGATTAAAAGGGAGGGTATTTCCTCCCTCATAACGAATTTAAAGGTGATGACAATGACCATCAATCATGCTGGAGCGCTAAAAAAAGAATATTTTATTGCATATATGAATTTAATCATGAATGCTTTTGAATGTTCTGTTGAGGAAGCTAAAGATAGAACTTTTGAAAGGCTGTTTCGATTGCGGGAAAGTGAAATGGGGCAGGAAACGTATGCACAATTTCTATTGGCTTATCGGGATTTAATTAAACACTCCAATGAATAAGAAATATCCGGAGAGGATGAATCAAGGTGACTATTAAAGATCAATTATCTTCACAGCCAATTATAATAGTCGCCATCGTCACAGCTTTAAGTCTCTTAGGAGATTCCATGCTGTACATTGCCTTGCCTATTTATTGGGAAACTGCTGGGCTTGAATCAATTTGGCAAGTGGGTGTGCTCCTTTCCATAAACCGTTTCATACGATTGCCTTTTAATCCATTTGCAGGCTGGATATATAAACACATTTCATTAAAGGCTGGCCTGATCATTGCCGTCCTGTTAGGCGGATTCACAACAATAGGCTATGGTGTTTTCGAAGGGTTTGCGGCCTGGATAATCCTCCGTGCGTTATGGGGGATTGCCTGGTCATTTTTTCGAATCGGCGGATTGTCGGCTGTTGCCGTATATGCTGAAAACAATAAGCGTGGAAGTTCCATGGGGTTATATAACGGGCTTTACCGAACTGGAAGTCTGGTCGGAATGCTGGTTGGGGGCTTGCTTGTTCCGATCATAGGTTTGAGCACGGTTTCCATTGCATTTGGAGTATTGTCCCTATTGGGGCTGCCTTTAATGCTGAATTCAAAAATTAAGCAGGTAGAGGAGCCGCCTGAGAAGATAGACAGAATGGCTGAAGAAAAGCCTTTCATTGGCAAGACCGCATATAAAGCAGCGATTATTATTTCAGGTTTTCTCATTGCCATGCTATATCAAGGAATAGTGACATCCACGATGAGTTCCTTGATTGAACATTTTTACGGCGAGAGAATATCAATATTGAATGTGGCTGTCAGTGTTACCTTATTATCAGGAATCATCCAGGCGGTAAGGTGGACATGGGAACCTTTTCTGGGAAGGACAGCGGGGCACTGGTCTGATGGAGCGAGGGGGAGGCTGCCGATTTTTATCATTTCTTTAATCTTTGCAGGAATTGTCTTTGGAATGGTATCCATTAGACTTCCATTAGGGCTGTGGATAACGGTTACTCTTTTAGTAATGGCCGGAGCTACTATTTTATCAACCATTCTGGACACGATTGCCCTTGACACAGCAAAAACTGCAAACGTGGTTTCTTTCCTTACAATATACTCCATCTCTCAAGATTTGGGGGCAGCTTTAGGGCCTGCGCTTAGTTACATATTAGTCCAATTAGAGGCTGGTTTTACATTTTTATATTGGGGCGGTACGTTCATACTGCTCATTTTAGCCGCAATTTGGTCGGTTTTAGCAAAAAGGCTAAACACATCTATAAAAAAAGAGATCTATGAATCTTATTAGCGGGGGACCTGCAATGACCATTGAGACTGTTGTTCGTGAAGCCAGAATGGCAGATTTAGCAGCTATTCTGGAGATTTATAATCAGGGAATAGAAGACCGTATCGCAACATTGGAAACAGAGAAAAAAAATCTTTCCTATATGGCAAAATGGTTTGAACAGCACCAAGGCAGATATTGTGTGCTTGCCGCAGAAGAAGAGGGCCAAGTGATTGGATGGGCTTCGCTGAATCCGTATAGCAGCCGCAGTGCTTATGATGGAGTGGCAGATCTTTCAATTTATATTTCCAGGGCATTCAGGGGCAAAGGAGCAGGCGGGAAGCTGCTTTCTTCCCTTGAATTGAAAGCACGAGAAAATAAGTTCCATAAGCTGGTTTTGTTTACCTTTCCATTTAATGGCCTTGGACAGGGACTTTATAAGAAAATGGGGTATCGTGAAGTTGGCACATTCCAAAATCAGGGTGTTTTGGATGGAGAATTTGTCGACGTGATGGCTATGGAAAAACTGCTTTAAATAAGAATGCGGCTATTCGTTTAGCCGTTTTTTTGCTGGTTTTTCTAAGAGTTCGGTGGGATGCCAAGTTCGGACAGGAAGCCGAAGAAAAGCCCTTCCCCTGTCCGAATGAGAGCCGGATTCGGACAGGAAGCCGAGGAAAGAACCTTATCCAGTCCGAATGAGAGCTGGATTCGGACAGGAAGTCGAAGAAAACCCTTCCCCTGTCCGAATGAGAGCTGGATTCGGACAGGGAGCTGAAGAAAAGTCCAGATCCTGTCCGAATGAGAGCTGGATTCGGACAGGAAGCCGAGGAAAGAACCTTATCCAGTCCGAATGAGAGCTGGATTCGGACAGGAAGTCGAAGAAAAGCCCTTCCCCTGTCCGAAAGAGAGCCGGATTCGGACAGGAAGCCGAGGAAAAGTCCATATCCTGTCCGAAAGAGTGCAGGATTCGTACAGGAAGCCGAGGAAAAGCCCATAACCTGTCCGAAAGAGAGCCGGATTCGGACAGGAAGCCGAGGAAAAGTCCATATCCAGTCCGAAAGAGTGCCGGATTCGGACAGGAAGTCGAGGAAAAGTCCAGATCCTGTCCGAATGAGAGCCGGATCCGGACAGGAAGCCGAGGAAAAGCCCAGATCCTGTCCGAATGAGTGCCGGATTCGGACAGAACATTAGTTCCTTTTCTATCCGAAGGAACGGAGGAACATAAGTCTTCACGGAATTCTTCTCTACAAGCCTGAATTGGCATAAGAACAGGACCATCAAAAGAAATGCCCGATTGCATCTGTCCATCCGTTCATTTGTTAAAACCGGCAAACCAAACGAATACAGCTGAAATAAAAAAAGCAAACTATATGTAAAGTTTTTGTAAATAAGAAAAAAAGCATTTGCTTATATAAGCAAATCGTTATATATTAATATGTGCACAGCGGAGGTGATGAGATTATGATAGTGTCCACAGTTGAAATCGGCAAAGCAGCATCCATTTTAAAATTATTAGGCGATAAAACGAGGCTCACAATGGTCAAGCTTTTAATTAACCATGATTGTTGTGTGTGTGAGTTTGTGGAGATTTTTAAAATGAGCCAGCCGGCTATTAGCCAGCATCTCAGGAAACTAAAAGATGCAGGTGTGGTAAGGGAAAACCGGAGAGGTCAGTGGATTATTTATTCATTGAATCAGGATAGTGAATACTACCCATTGGTTCAAACTGTGCTTGATCACCTTCCAAGCCAAGATTTTTTATTAGCAGAATTGGAAGAGCAGGGATTGCGAATTTCCTGTGAGTAAGAGGGGGAAACACATTGACTCAAATTATTCTAGCATCGGTGATTTTTTTAGTTACCCTCATATTGGTTATTTGGCAGCCAAGAGGGCTATCCATCGGCTGGTCAGCATGCGGCGGAGCCATCCTCGCTTTAATTGCTGGTGTGGTGGACTTCAATGATGTCATAGATGTTACATCCATTGTCTGGAATGCCACATTAACCTTTATTGCCATCATCATAATCTCTCTTATTTTAGATGAAATTGGGTTTTTCGAGTGGGCTGCTTTACATATGGCGAGAGCGGCAAAGGGCAGCGGAGTGAAGATGTTCATTTACGTTTCCATTTTGGGATCAGTTGTAGCAGCATTCTTTGCGAATGATGGAGCGGCACTTATTCTTACGCCAATCGTCCTTGCCATGGTGAGGAACCTTAATTTTAATGAAAAAATGGTTTTTCCGTTTATCATTGCGAGCGGATTTATTGCGGATACAACGTCCCTGCCATTGGTCGTCAGCAACCTTGTTAATATCGTCTCAGCTGACTTTTTTGGCATCGGCTTTGTGGAATATGCGTCCCGCATGATTGTTCCGAACTTCTTTTCACTGGGTGCCAGCATTTTGGTTTTATTCTTATACTTTAGAAAAAGCATACCAAAGAATTATGATTTATCCCATTTGAAGGAACCAGCGGAAGCAGTTAAAGACAGCAAAATGTTCCGATTGTCATGGATCGTTTTAGGCATCTTATTAATAGGTTATTTTGCAAGTGAATGGATTGGGGTTCCAGTTTCATTCATCGCAGGCATTATAACGATATTCTTCCTGATAATGGCGCGAAGAAGCCAGGCCGTGAATACACGCACTGTTATCAAGGGTGCACCATGGGCAATTGTATTCTTTTCAATAGGCATGTATGTAGTAGTCTATGGACTAAGAAACGCGGGTCTTACAAATGTATTGGCTGATTTAATTCAAATGACGGCTGACCAGGGACTATTTGCGGCAACGATCGGAATGGGATTTATTGCGGCCATCCTTTCCTCTGTCATGAACAATATGCCGACCGTTATGATTGACGCCCTGGCCATTGCTGATACGAATACAACCGGAATCATGCGTGAAGCACTTATATATGCGAACGTGATTGGATCTGATTTAGGGCCGAAAATCACGCCGATTGGGTCACTGGCAACCTTGCTCTGGCTTCATGTATTATCCTTAAAGGGAGTAAAAATCTCATGGGGAACGTACTTTAAAACAGGAATTGTATTAACCATTCCAACACTGTTCATAACTTTAGCTGGATTGTACATTTGGCTATTGATCATATAAAAAGGAGAATCTTAACATGACTAAAAAAACAATCTACTTCCTATGCACGGGCAACTCTTGCCGCAGCCAGATGGCTGAAGGATGGGCAAAGCAGCATTTAGGTGATGAATGGAATGTTTATAGTGCAGGCATTGAAGCACATGGTTTGAATCCTAACGCAGTAAAAGCAATGAAAGAAGCAGGCATTGATATCTCCAATCAGACCTCTGATATTATTGATCCTGAAATTCTAAATCATGCCGATTTGGTTGTAACGCTTTGCGGAGACGCAGCTGATAAATGCCCAATGACTCCTCCTCATGTAAAGCGCGAGCACTGGGGATTTGATGATCCAGCGAAAGCAGAGGGAACTGAAGAAGAAAAGTGGGCTTTCTTCCAGCGTGTCCGTGATGAAATTGGCGGCCGCATTAAGACATTTGCCGAAACAGGAAAGTAAATAATATACTAAAAACATCCAAAGGGAGGGAACAGATTTGATAATCACTGATAATGCCCGTGATGAATTAAAAAAAATGCTGGAAGAACAAAATGCCAGCAGCGTCCGCATCTTTTTTGACGGCTATGGCTGAGGACAGCCAAGAATAGGACTGGCTCTGGATGAGCCGGCAGCAGATGATATCATAGTCACAATCAATGAAATCAAAGTAGCAATCGACCCTATTATTGAACCTAACACCGAAGACCTTGTTTTAGAGAGAAGCGGAAACGGAAGCGGGATTTCGATGATCGGAAATACGGGAAGATGCTGTTAGGAGTGGGCCTTTAGGGCCCTTTTTTATTTGATCTAACCCATGCTCCTAAATAGATTATTCACATACATTATGGTAACTAGCATTTAGGAGTGAATGTTTTTGTATTATTCATATAATCCGTACGTGCATCACTATAGTTACAGCCATGTTAACCATCAGGCTTCCCGAAACAATCTGTTCAACAGAGTAAGAGCAAGCTTTTCCAAAGAGGAAGCAGCAGCCATTGCATTACTGTTAGGAATCGATTTTACAAAAAGCAGGTTTGATTTGAACGAATTCTGGATGGGCGTAAATGTAGAACTTGAACATGGGAAACAGTCAAGCCAAACAAACGTTACAGGAGATGACCCGCTTCTTACGGGTAAAATTGCATTGGCGCATCTTAACGAGTTTCCTGACTATTATAAGAGGTTAAAAGTTCTGGAATCAGAAGCTAAGGCCTATTGGAACAAATAAGATTGATAGTGTGCAAAACAAAAAAGCAATGCAGCCTCCAAAAGAGGATTGCACTGCTTTTTAACTTAACGTTCCGAAGTTTTTTCTGTCAAAAAGGTAATAGCCACAAACAGTGCAAAGGCCAGCAGAAGCAGGGTTCCGCCCACGATGAAGAAGACCAGAACAAAGGTATCCCCTAAATTAAATGGATTTAATGTGTACATCCACATTCCAATTGTCAATCCGAGTGCTCCTGCCATTCCAAGTATGCTGTGAATGGATACAAGCTTTTTATATTTTACGCGGTAAACTTTATAAAAGATTCCCCATGCAAATACGGAAAGCCATCCTACCAGCAGGATGTGGGCATGAATGGGCCTTAAAGAATAATCCATCTGCCCGGACATATGCGATCCAAGATAGGTTCCGATAATGCCAAAGATGGCTGCAAATCTTATTAATCTGATACTCCATTTTTGTTCCATAGTTTTTTATTCCTCCCGATGTTTCTCCCTAAAAAATGTGATGGTAAAAGTGGTTCCTTTGCCAGCCTGGCTGTCTGCCTTGATTTCCCCATTATGCAGCTCTATAATCTGTTTCACAATCGAAAGCCCAAGTCCTGTGCCATCTTTTTTTCTTGCTGTGTCGACCCGGTAAAAACGGTCGAAAATCTGGCTGATCGTATCCTCGGATATTCCGATCCCTGTGTCTTGAAAAACGACTTCAATGGCTGATTCAGTTTGAGACAGGCTGATCAAAATGCTTCCGCCATGAGAGTTATATTTTATCGCATTCGTCAGCAGGTTGTCCCAGATATTCACCAAAAGCTCTGGGTCCCCCTTAAAAATGACAGGCGCAAGCTTGTAGGAAACCTCAATTTCTTTTTCTTCCAACCGCCATTGATGCCTGCGGATGGTTTCCTTGATCTGATCATCCAATTTCACTTCCGAGAGCTTCATTGGGTACGATTTCTGGTCAAGGGAAGTCAAAAGCAAAAGCTGTTTAGTCAGGTTGGAGAGCCGCTTCGATTCCTGATCGATAATCTGGACATATTCGAAATGTTCTTTTGCAGACAGTTTCTGTGTCTGCAGAAGTTCAGCATACCCTTGAATATTCATAAGAGGGGACTGAAAGTCATGAGACACATTGTTGATGAATGACTTGCGTGCCTCGTCATTGTGCTGCAGCTGTTCCTGCATGCGGCTGAAGCTTTCCGCCAGCTGTCCGATTTCATCCCTGCGGGCAATATTCAATGGAAAGTTGAAATTCTCCCGTGTGATTTCCCTGGTTGCTTCCGTTAGCTTTGTGATTGGCTTAATGAGGTGCTTGGCGAACCAGATCACTCCGGTGATGCTGACAACGGCAATGGCGACAAAGAACCATGCGAAAATCATATGAATGTCCGAGAAAAGAAGCTTGTTATTCGGGCGAAGAAATAGCCCGTAATTCTGGTCGTTCATGGTAAAAGGGACGCCGACGGTATTTTCCAGATCGTTTGAAAAATGGCCCATCATCAAAAATTGGCCGGCAAAGCTATCCATACCATGATAAACTTCTTGATCGGCCAGCACTTTTGCAGCTTCCTCAGGCAGTTCGGTCTTATTGAACGGCTGTCCGAAGAATTCCCCTTCACCCGATTCCGTCACGATATAGAGCTGGTAGCCAAGCTTGCTCATGGAATTTAAGTAAGTTTCATAAGCAGGGCCAGAGGAATGCATATTCTCCAGGCCATTAGCGATTTCCTCTGCAATTACAACGTTTTGCCTGTCGATTTTCCCCTTTGTCGAAGTCATATAGACCCAATTGGTTAAACTGAACGAAAGCACGATGCTTATGGCTAAGATCACAAGTGTGGCTGCAATGAATTTCCGGTAGAGGGTTTTCATTTTATTTCCTCAAGCTTATACCCGATTCCGCGAACAGTCTGGATTTCAACGGTTGCACCGTATTTTTTCAAACGGTCGCGAATTCGGTTGATATGGGTATTTAAAGTCTGTTCGCTGCCCTCATAATCCGCTCCCCAAGCCTGATCGATCAATGCAGCCCGCTGGGTGATTTTATTTTTGCGTGCCGAAAGCAAGCTGAGCAGCTCAAATTCCTTTAATGGAAAAAGGATGGTCTCCTGATTGATTTCCACTTCAAAGCTTTTTCTGTCAATGAACAGGTTTCCGGCTTTGACGACTGTTTCCATCGCCCGCTCGGCTCTTCTTAACACCACGGCTACCCGGAAAAGGAGCTCCTTCACTTCAAATGGCTTTACAATATAATCTTCAGATCCGGATAAGAAACCCTGTTCTTTATCACCCAGCTGACCCTTCGCCGTTAAGAGTATAACAGGGATTCCGAAGTCATCTGTCAGAAGCCTGGTGAGTTCGAATCCGTTCATCCCAGGCATCATGACATCGACGACCGCTAAATCTGCGGTTTGTTCTTCTAAGAGTGCTAATGCTTCTTGTGCATTGCTTGCGCGCAGCACTTGATAGCCTTCATGATTAAGATGGATCGTGACGAGTTTCTGTATATTCACATCATCGTCTACGACAAGTATTTTCATATCAGGGCCTCCTCACAGGGGAATAGGGAGGGACCCTCTCTCTATTCCGAAATATTTTGCCGGGAAGTCTCCTTGTCTTTTTCAAAAAACAGAATTAATGCCGGAAGCAGCATTCCTCTAACAAGGAAGGTGTCAATCAATATTCCCATGGCAACGATGAATCCAAAAACGAATAGGTCCGCTATCGGCATGGTCATCAGGGCGGCAAATGTTGCAGCCAGAATGAGGCCAGCCGAAGAAATGACGCCTCCGGTATTCCGGATGGCAATTTCAAGTGCGTCTTTGACTCTATGTGTCTTCCTTTCCTCGATAAAGCGTGAAACAAGGATGATGTTATAATCTATCCCCAATGCTACAAGGAAAATGAAAGAATAGACAGGTACACGCGAACTGATGGATTCAAAGCCGAATAATACATCAACAAGGAATATCCCCAGTCCTAAAGCCGAGACGAATGAAAGCAGAATGGTTGCCATCATGTAGATCGGCATCCTGATGGATTTCGTGAGCGCAAATAACAGCGCAAGAATAAGGACCGTCTCAAGCAGAACAATTTTTATTATATCACCGTTATTGACATCCTGTTCATCCACTATTTTCGCAGTGACGCCGCTGTAGTAAGATTCAGCTTCCACACCAGCTTCTTTCAACAGCTCCGGTGTGTCTTCACGCAAATTTTCCATAAAGCTTATGGCTTCAGTTGAATAGGGATTAATGGATAATGCAACACTCATTTTGACAGCACTGCCGTCTTCTGAGAGTGCTGACAGGCGGACAGAAGCTATTTCATCAAACCCCTGCAGCTTTTCAGTTATCGCAGCAGAATCAGTTTCATCCAATTTTTGATCACTGACAACCAGAAGTGTAGAAGGTGCAAGTTCACCTTTATCAAATCTGGATTCGACTATTTCATAGCCGACACGGGATGGCAGGTCATCCGGAAATTTTTTAACCATATCAAATTCATAATCAAGGTTAAAGATATTAAGCGCTGTGATAAGCATAAAAATGCCGACCATTCCGCCTGAGAGGCCAGGCTTGTTCACCACGAATCTGGCAAGCGGCCCCCAGACTTTATGTTTAACTTCTGCTTCCGTTCCGTATTGAGGAACTTTCGGCCAAAAAGCCTTGCGCCCGAACAGGGTGAATAAAGCTGGAACCAGCGTAACGGATGCGAGCATGATAAAAAACATGGCTGTTCCAAAAATAGGAGCAAAGTTCTGGTAATCCCGGAAATCCGCGAAGAACAGAACCAGCATGGCAGCAAGAACGGTTCCGCCTGCAAAGAAAACAGGTTCGCCTGTTGCGCGCATCGCATGCTTCATCGCTTCATATTTGTTTTCGTAATGGTTGAGCTCCTCGCGGTAACGGGAGAAAACAAATAATGAATAATCAATAACAGCAGCAAACAGCAAAATACTCATGATCGAGGTTGTCTGGCTGTTAACCTCTAACCCGCCAGCACCCATGAAAGCTATACTCTGGTTTACAACCTGGTAGACAATCGCCGTTGCCAAAAGCGGGATGACAGCAAGCAATGGAGAACGGTAAATAGCTATAAGCAAAACAAGAATGATGAGAACGGTGGCAATCAGGAGAACAAAGTCCGCCTGTTCAAAAAGCTTGACCGTATCTCCGGCAATCCCGGCTGGACCAGTGATATAAAATGCAGTACTTTCAAGATCCTCTGCAATTTTACTTCCGACCTCTGAAGCATGGTCGTTGATCTCGGCATACTGGTCATTGCCAAGTCCGTTCTCAAGCTCCATCGGCACAATCATCGTGGACTTGTCTTCAGAAATGAAAGAACCCAAAGCTTGAGGCGGAAGCTTGCTGATATCAATAATCGTCTTGATTCCATCGATGTCCTCAAGCATGATTCCTTCTAATATCTGGTTTGCTTCTTCGATATCGACCTCGCCATTTTCATTATGGAAAACCAGGATGCCCGGAGTTCCTTGTTTGTTTGGAAAATATTCCTCTGTTTTATTTTCGGCAATAATGGATTTCGCCTCATCAGGAAGTGACTGGAAATTATTTGTTTTATAATCGCCAAGCTTCGGACCTGCACTTAAGCCAATCATTAGCACAAGCCAGGCGATAATGGTAATCCACATTCCCCGTTTGGTCGAAACCCAATCTGTAATTGAATGCAGCAGTTTTTTCACATGAATGCCTCCTTAACTTATTTCAATGCCTATCTTACAAAATGAAAATAAACTTAAGATCAACTTTTGTTTACATTTAATAAAAAGGTCTTTTATGCATGAAACTAACGATTTAAATGGAAAATACAATCATAAAGATGGCTAATTATAAGGAGATAAATAGGATGAAAACAGAATCAGCGCAATTGTTGCTGGATATGCAAAAAGGCTTTGACGCCCCTAATTGGGGGGAAGCGAAACAATTTCCAGGCTGAAAACAATGTGTTCCGCCTTCTGACGAATGGAGGAAACGGAATTGGCCTATTTTTCTATTCAAAGCATTTGTCTCTCCACCCAGAGTCACTCTTTATCATAAAAGTGAGCATGGAATTTCAATCAAAGATCTATTGGCTCCTAAAGAAGGGGAAAAGGTTTTTGCAAAGAATGTGACCAGTGCATTCATAGGCACCGAGCTTGAGATCCACCATCGACAGAGCGGGATCAAGTCTGTTGTCATCACCGGCCTGTCATCACAGGATTGTGTGTCAACTACATCCAGAATGCGCGGAAATCTTGGATTTGTTACCCATTTCGTTTCGGATTCGATTGCCGCTTTTGAAATCACAGATCATAGGGGACAGTCCATCCACCGGAGACGGTACAAGAATTGGAGCTGGCTGCTTGGCATAATGAGTTTGCAGTGATTGTGACGTCCGATGAAGTGATATGCCAGTTAACTTAAAGATATTCAAAAGCATATAAAAGATCAGTATAGAGACACTAACTATGTATGTTTTTAAAAAATATGGAGGTGTCTGTTACATGTTCTTTCACGTAAAGGAATTACAATATAGAGCAAAGCCAAGCAAGCCTGATCCTGTCTATGCCAAAAAGCTTCAAGAGGTATTGGGCGGACAATTTGGTGAAATATCCGTTATGATGCAGTATCTTTTTCAGGGATGGAACTGCAGGGGGGAGCAGAAGTACCGTGATATGCTGATGGATATCGGTACAGAAGAAATAGCTCACGTAGAAATGCTCGCAACCATGATTGCCCAGCTTCTGGATAAAGCGCCAGTGGAGGAGCAGGAGGAAGCTGCAAAGGATCCGATTGTTGCAAGTGTGATGGGCGGCATGAACGTACAGCACGCTATCGTAAACGGTCTTGGCGCAAGTCCTAACGATGCAGTGGGATTCCCATGGACTGCCCGTTATATCATTTCAAGCGGAAATCTTTTGGCAGATTTCAGAGCGAATTTGAATGCAGAATCACAAGGACGCCTGCAGGTCGTCAGGTTATATGAAATGACGGATGACCCTGGTGTCAGGGATATGCTTTCATTCCTGATTGCCCGTGATTCTTATCACCAGAATCAGTGGGCAGCAGCTATCGCTGAGCTGGAGGAGAAAGAAGGATTAGTGGTCCCAAGCACATTTAACAGAGAATATGAAAAATCGGATGTGGCTTATACTTTCATGAGCTGTTCTGAAGGTACAGAAAGCCAGATGGGGCGGTGGGCAAACGGTCCTTCCATGGATGGATTAGGGGAATTCAAATACGAAGCTAAGCCAGTAGCAACTGGACAAGCACCTGTACTTGAACCTGCACCAGGCTATATTCATGGTACGCCTCCTGTAAAATAATGCGAGTTGCTCCCGGGAGACTGGGGGCTTCTTTCTTATAAACATGTCTATCTTGAAAGGTGAGTGGCTTTACTATGCCAGTTAATGAGACGATCCTTCGTGTAACTATCTCGTTTTTAGTACTTTTCTTATTAGCCAGACTGATGGGACGGAAGGAAATTGGGCAAATGACCTTTTTCAACTGGGCTTCAGCTATTGGAATCGGGTCTATCGCAGGAAACCTAGCAGTGAATGAGAGTACCCGCATTAAAGATGGAGTAATTGCACTGTTCGTTTGGACGCTTTTCACCATCGCAATGGACATGATCGACCTTAAATCGAAACAGGGAAGGACAGTCACAACAGGTGAGCCATTAATAGTTATAAAAGCTGGCAAGATAATGGAAGGGGCACTTAAAATATCGAGGGTGGACCTTGATGAGCTACAGGCGTTATTGAGGCAAAAGGACATTTTTTCGCTTACCGATGTCGATTACGCAATCCTGGAGACAAACGGAGACCTGTCCGTTTTGAAAAAAGAAAGTAAACAGCCTGTTACGAAAAATGATCTAAATATTATGAGTCCAAAAAAGGATCTATTTCCTTTACCAACAGAAGTCATTTCTGATGGAAAGATCAATCCAGGGAATCTATCTAAATTACATTTAGACAAAAACTGGCTTGACAGAGAACTGCAAAAAGCAAATATCCAATCAGTTGAGAATGTGTTTTTTGCCCAGGTACAGCGGGATGGCACTCTTTATATTGATCGAAAAAACAAATAGAGAACAAAGCGGCTTTGTCCTCCTATTTGTTCTTTGTGATTTCAAGCAGACGATGAAAAGGGCATTTCGAGATCGTGGTGTTATCGTCGCGAAGAAAATATTGTTTCCATTCGAAATTGTCATCGGTGCCATAACTGTTCAGATCAGGGTGGATGGCGATACTATCATATTTTTGCAGCCGTTTGCGGATTTGATTTTTAAGCCGGGATGCTAATGTTTTCTTTTTCATAAACTCCTGCAGAACCCACCTCGGTGTGATGGCGAGCATCATCGTATCAAAATGCCGGCTCTGCCGATTTTTATGCGCAGGGGTGGCACAATAGACAAAGTACTTTTCTCCGTGAAAGCAAAATTCCCAAAGTGGATCATGCGGGTCTTTTGGGATTTCGTTTGGCCACTCAGCATTATCCATCTCAGATAACCCTGTAAGCTGCTCCCAAAAAAGCTGCTCATATTCCTCCAAACTCAAATAATCCCTTTTTTTGTAAAAAATGATCAGCGAAGTGTAGCTTCCGAATTCTCTTGAATGTACAGAGAATTCCTTCAGCAGGGCTGCGGTTTGCTGAATGGAGGCCGGATCCCTTGGGTCGTCCGCAAATCCGTATCGCAGCTGATTTTTTGCAAACCCGATAGTTGCAGGTATGCAGGGGAAAGGCCTCTCTTTATCCGTCATCTTTGTCAGAAATCTATCAAAAGCAATCTGCTGCCAATCTTCTAAACTGTGCATGCCGGAGGAGTTCGCAGTAAATAGACTATTGATGTTAGTCACCCCCTTTTGACTTCTACACTATATTCAAAATGGGATAAGACAGGTGAGTGTCCATGGGGAAAATGGGCGGACAGAGATGGTGACGGTAGGAGGCGTTGTGAGTTTGGCGGGGGATAGCGACGAGAAATAGGAGTGGGCTGGAGTTTGGCAGGCGTGGCGGGTGCATGGCGATGAAAAGGGATGGAGTAACGGGAAAATAGTAGTCATGCCGGATCATGACGACGGAAAAAGGTAGGGAAAAACTAGTATCCAATTAAGAAATGGCAGTTAATCAGAGAGAATAACGCCGATAAGGCCGCGGGCTAAAAATTCTCAAATTAATTTTAAATTCAAGGTTTATTCCAAAACGCGCACGGGTAAAGAGATGTGTTTAGGATGGAGCGGAAATATACATAAAGGATAAAAATTTAAGTACTTTAGGGGGAGAACATGAGTAATCAAATACGTCTTTTAGGGGAACAGATTTTAAGAGAGAAAGATATTATGGCGGAAAATCTGCATAGGGATCGAATGAACGGTGTGGAGATGACGGAATTGGAGAGAATGCAGGCTGACCAAATGGAAGCTCAGATCATTCGAATTCGTGCTGAGTTTATTGAATTGTTCGGTGAAGCATTGCTGAATCATGAGAATAAAGATAAAACGATGGAAAAGATAGAAAAATGGTGCAAGGAAACAGGGGAATATTTCTTTAAGCTTGGAATCCCTTTGGATGAAGCTTTAAAGGATGCGGGTTATTACAGGAGACATATCTGGAAAACATTAGAGAAGGCCATGTTGGAGCATGAGATGCCGGCAGCAGAGGTTTTTAAAGTTATCTATTTGATAGATCCCCTGCTGGATCATTCTATCCATTGCTTCAGCATGTCTTATGTCAAATACCATCAGGTAACACTCGAAAATGCAAAGCAGGCCTTCCTTGAGTTATCTGTCCCGGTTGTTCCGCTTTCAAAAGGAGTTGGCATCCTCCCGCTAATTGGCAACATTGATACAGAGAGAGCGCAGCTTCTGATGGAAGAAACGTTAAAACAATCTGCGAATCTTAAGCTGTCGCATTTAATTTTAGACATTTCAGGCGTGATGATTGTTGATACAATGGTGGCAGATCAGCTGTTTAAAGTAATTGAAGCACTCTCTCTGATTGGGGTAAAAACGATCATTACAGGAATCCGTCCGGAAGTGGCTCAGACGATAGTCACGCTGGGCATTAAGCTGAATGGTATTCAGGTGAAAGCCAATTTGTATCAGGCTTTTGAAGAACTGCATGGATGAGCATGAAATAAAGCAGAGGAATTCAAATTGAATTTACTCTGCTTTTTTGATTTTATAGATTGGGTTTTCGAGCCCAAAAATTTATATAGAGATTAGAAAGAGAAATTTCAACAGTCTCTTCACTTTCCAAATCAATCTCTGAAGAGTATAAATAGAAACTGAATTTCATCCCCATCCTTGTATTTTAAAGGGGCCGAGCCAGCGGGAAATAGATCAATTGTTTTACCCTGACAGGATGCTGTTGCTTTTGCCTGCAGTGTATCTGTATATCCATTATTATGTCTGTCGTGTTCAATTCCGGAAACCAGAGTCGCACTGCTGAAATTATAGTTACCACTGGAGCGGAAAATCACCTGATAATTTGACTTTGTGTCGATAAATACCTCTGAAACGTAAATCTTATTGTTTCCTTCCACATAGATAATCCTACCCTCATTTTTATCCAAATTGTTTAAGTTTATTTTGACAGTGTAATTCCCTTCAACAGGATATGCTTGAGCAAAAATATTCTCATCATCTGATATATCCTTTATTCCATGTATCCAGATTCCGAAGAATCCGGCTAACCAGAGGAAAAATGTTAAACCAAGTATGGCAATGAAATGATAAAAAGAGGAGACTTAAAATTCATTTCTTTCCCCCTAACCCTTTTAACTATAATGTTAACATAATTTTCCTTTTATGCTGGCATAAAATCTGGTTTTCCGCATAATAACCGTGTTAATTTTCCTCGCCGTGAATACAATGAATCAAACAGCACTTCAATGCATATTGAGGGGTGATGACATCATGTTTTCGGTAACGGGTATGCAGGGATTTGAAATGTTTTCGCTTATGCACCTTGTTACACTGATTCTTTTCTTTTTTACCGCCTGGTGGCTGGTGTATTACAGGCAGGCGTTAAGGGCCTATCAGAAAATTATTAAATGGTCGCTGTTTGGTGCACTGCTGGCTTGTGAAGTAACGCATCATATATGGCTGGTTCTGACACATCAGTGGGATGTGGCAGATCTGCCTCTCCAGTTATGCTCTTTGAGCACTTTCATTGCTCTTTACCTGTTTTTGAAGCCTAATAAAAAGGCTTTCTGGCTGCTGTATTTTATTGGTGCAATTCCTCCAATTTTAAGCATGGTGACACCTGATATGCTTTACCAATTTCCTCATTACCGCTACATCAAATACTTTCTTCATCATTCTGCAATTCCGCTCGCCGTATTATATTTTATTTTGTTTGAAGGATACAGAGTGCCTAAAAAAGCAGTGCTGACTGGCTTTTTAACGCTCAACGTAATTGCGGTGCCAGTCTTCTTTTTAAATAGGCTGCTTGGAACAAATTTCTTCTATTTGGCCAGCCCGACAGAAACTAAAACCCTGCTGTCGTTTTTCGGGAACGGTGTCTGGTACTATGTAACGCTTGAAGCTGCTGCACTGCTTGTCTTTTTTATTACTTATTTACCCATGCATTACATGCAGGCAGCTGAACAAAACAGGGTCCGCGGAAAATGAAAGCCTTAATCCTGCCGGGATTAGGGCTTTTTCTTTAAAACATATATAATTGTAAGTACATATTTATCAAAGCAGGAGGATTTATGCTGGCTGTAGATGAGCTTTACGGAGAATACAAGCTTGAAAGAGTAATAGAAGAAATAATCAACAGCAGGCCGGTGCAAAGGCTGAAAGGTGTACACCAGGGCGGCGCGGGCTATCTTGTCAATGAGAAATGGAATGTAACGAGGTACGAACATTCATTGGGCGTGATGCTGTTATTAAGGAAAATGGGCGGTTCTGTGGAAGAGCAAATTGCCGGTTTGCTTCATGATGTTTCTCACACTGCCTTTTCTCATGTGATAGATGGGGCTTTGGAAAATGAAGAAGAAGATTATCATGAACATATTTTTGAGCGTGTTGTCCTTGAATCTGAGATCCCTGCCATTTTAAAAAGGCATCATCTTGACTTTGAAGGTATCCTTTTTGGTGATTCACAATGGACTTTATTAGAGCAGCCCGCACCTGAACTTTGTGCAGACCGGGTGGACTACACGTTAAGGGATATGTACCGTTATGGTTATATTTCATTAGAAGAAGCGCATCATTTTCTGCAGCATCTGACAGTTGTTGATGGCAGGATGTACCTATCTGAAATTGGGGCTGCTGAGTGGTTTGTAAAAACTTATTATAAAGAAGTCATTGATTTCTTCATGGAACCCTTAAATATTTATGCCAATGACTTTTTTGCAAAGGTCCTAAAAAGATCTCTCGAAAAAAAACTTCTTCATCTGGATGATCTGCTTGGCAATGATGAAGAGGTATTAGTGAAAATGAGGGAATCAGGGGATCTGGAAGTGAAGCGTCTGCTTGAAAAAATTGATCATAAGGTCAGGACAGAAGAAAACAGGTCAGACTATGATATTCACTTCAAAGGGAAAATGAGATTGATTGACCCTTCCGTAATGATTAACAGCAAGCTGGTCAGAGCATCACAGCTGTCAGAAGAGGTTAAAAACAGAGGACAAAAAGCATATGAAAAAGCTAAAGAAGGTGTGTATATAAAAGTCTTATGAGAAATGAAGCCTTATCCCTGCTGGCGGACAGGAATAAGGCTTTTTCTTTTTATCGTTTATTCTGTTCCTTTTCTTTTTCATACTGCCGCTGCGGTGTCATTTTGGAAATGGCATCTTCAACAACTTCCTGTGCTTTCTGAGCATCCCGATCCTGTTTTTGTGCTTCTTCCTGAATGCGGTTTACATCCTGTGGAGTTTTTTCGCTCATATCATTTGCCTCCCTTTTTTCCAGTATGTTACTAATGTTTCCGTTTAAGAAGGAAATAAACAATCCGGAAGGAGATGAAACCAAAAGGCAGCTAAAACGTAAAATGATAGAGAGGGCTGAGAAGATGACAGATTTCATATTGATGTTTATCTTATTTATTCCTGTATACGGGGTGCTGATCTGGAGTTATGTTGATCCGGAAGAAAGCCTGCTGTGGGGAAAGCGGTGGATGTATAAGGAAGAGCCCGAGATATCGGAAGGTGCCATTCGTTATACAAAATTGATGTCTTTGGTCAGTATCATCCTTCTAACTGTAATCTTTGCAGTTGCTTTCATAGGCCTCTTTTAAGAGAACTCTCAGTCAGTCTGCATAAACAGTGGCCTGAGAGTACTGTTTTAATTTTATGTATAGACTTTCACCCATTTTAGCCCATTGAATTTAATTTCCTCCTCTGGCCAATCGTACGGTAAATCCGCATCAGTAATGACAAAATCAATAGACGAAAAAGGGCTGACATGGAAAAATGCCCTCTGATTGAGTTTTGAGGAATCGGCTGCCACATAAACCTGTTTAGATCTTTTTATCATGATGGAAGAGGCGGCAGCTTCATCAATAGTATAATCGCATATTCCATCGCGGTTCATTCCTCCACATGATATAAAGGCCTTGTCAAAGTAAAAGTGTTCCAGCATCTGATTAGTTAGTGAACCTGAGGTTGAGCGCTGCAGAGGATTCACGGTCCCGCCAATCAGAATGACCCTGCCATTGAACAGTTTATTTTCCATACGCGCATTTAATATTTCTGCAGCAGCCAGGGAATTGGTTACGATCGTTACATTTTCAACATTTTCAATCGAACCGGCAATATGAAGAGTTGTGGAGCCGACATC
This sequence comes from Cytobacillus sp., assembly GCF_964223445.1. Lineage (NCBI taxonomy): Bacteria > Bacillati > Bacillota > Bacilli > Caryophanales > Bacillaceae > Cytobacillus > Cytobacillus sp. The sequence continues at coordinate 50,193 of NZ_CAXQGS010000059.1, read as the reverse complement.
CAAAACGATAGTTTCCCCATCGGAAATAAAGCTTGCGGCAGCTTCACCAATTTTCTTTTTGATGGGAAGGCTTATGCCCATCCTTTTATTAAACTGCTGCTCCTTTTCTAAGCCAAAATAGCATATCGCTCCTCCATGAATTCTCCGCAATTTGTTTCTCTTCTCTAGCCGTCTCAAGTCACTCCGGATCGTTTCTGGCGTTACACTTAATGTTCTGGAGAGCTCCGCTACACTCACTTTATTTTTTATTTCTAATTCCCTGATAATTCTACTGTGCCTTTCCGCAGCGAACCCTTTTTTCATTGTTGGCAACCCCCGTCTTTCATGTTATGCATCATTATAGGGATGAAGTTTTAAAAATTGAGGTCAAAAATATTAATTTATTTAAAAGTTTTAAAACAGAAATGAAAACAAAAGAATACAAAGAGAGGAAAGTCCCGAATTTCATTCTTCCTTCCTATTAATCACCGATGAATAATAGAAAATCATTTTTTGTTTATCTTTTTGCCTTTGTTTTCTTTACTAAACAATCTATTGATATTAATACTGCTTTAATAGATTTACTCTAGGATTTTAACCGTAGGGGAAATTTTTTATCAATTCATGGAGGTAAGGCTGATGAAGAAAGAAAATGAAAGCAAAGGAATGGACAGAAGGGCATTTATTAAAGCGGGAGGAGCAGGGACACTAGCTTTAACCATGGCAGCGGCAGGTTTACCTGGAGACATATTCGAAAACAGGGTTCAAGCGGAAGAGATCAGTGAAAAGCTGGAAGGACCGAAGCTTTCCTTCAATTCCAATGGGAAATTTAAAGTTGTACAATTCAATGATACTCAGGATGATGAACGGATCGACAGGCGGACCATACAACTGATGGAAAAAGTGCTGGATTCTGAGAAGCCTGATTTTGTTGTTTTAAATGGTGACAATATAACAGGCGGCTGTGATACAGAATTAGAAATGAAGCAGGCTATGAATAATGTCGTCCAGCCAATGGAGCAAAGGGGAATCCGCTGGGCGGCTACGTTTGGAAACCATGATGAAGACTCAACTCCAAAGAGCGGCATGGATGAGAGTGATATGCTCAAGTTTTATATGAAATATAAGCATAATATGAACACACCTGGACAAAAAGGCCTTACGGGAACAGGAAATATGAATCTATTAATCAAAAAATCCAAAGGAAATAAGGCAGCATTTAATCTCTGGCTTTTGGACAGCGGCAGATATGCCCCTCAAACGATCGCCGGGCAGGATTTCAAGGGCTATCCAACATGGGATTGGCTGCGATTTAATCAGGTCAATTGGTATTATGAAAGATCAAAAGCAATAGAAAAGCATTATGGCTATAAAGTGCCTTCTCTTGTATTCATTCATATTCCTCTATGGGAGCACCGTTTTATGTGGTGGGGCAGTGTGGACGGCCGTACACAGGCAGGGCATGATTTGGCTGCTGCAAGACATCAAATTAATGGAGAGCGGAATGAAGATGAGTGCCCCGGCCCAATAAACAGCGGCTTGTTTACAGCCATGCTCGATAGAGGGGATGTGAAAGGAGTATTTTGCGGCCATGACCATATTAATACATATTGCGGAAACTACTATGGAATTCTGCTTGGATATGCCGGAAATACCGGTTTTGGCACTTACGGTCTTTCAGGCCCCGACAGAAACAGACTTCGGGGAGCGAGAGTATTTAATTTAGATGAAAATCATGATGGTGTTTTGGTCGATACACATATGGTTTTTGCCAAAGACTATGGTATTGATTTAACAGCCAACGACCAAAGTATTGATCCGCTGCCGCTGGAGAAAAAATAGGCTAAAGCAGGCCTCTGGTGTTAAAAAGAGACTGTGTTAAGAGGAGTCTGGAAAAATGGGAGAAGGAGTTTATAAATCATGAAAGATAATCGGACTGGACAAAAAGATGGAAATATATTTATTAAAGAAATGGATCGCCGTGCTTTTTTGCAGAAAACTACCTTAGCTGCCAGTGCAACAATTGGATTATCTCTTGCTAACTCTCTTAATTTAATTACAGCAAGTGCTGCCTCTTCTGCTTCGATCATGAACTCTGGAGGCAATAGTCCGGATTTAGTATTTCCGGTTATTAGTGACATTCATATCCATAACAGCAGCAATAAAACACTTGAAAAGTTTATAACAACTTTAGAACAGCTAAATAAGGCTATTCCGAAGCAGGATGCTTTTTTGGTTGTGGGAGATTTAACAGATTATGGATATGAATCCGAATACGATAAGTTTATGTCAGCTTATAATGTCCACAAACAGCCAGGTGCCGTTTCCATGTTTGCCATAGGGAATCATGACTATTGGAATGGCTTATCAGTAGCAGACGCCCAAAAGCGATTCCTAGAAAAAACAGGCATGGAATCTATTTACTATCACAAGGTAATCAAAGGCTACCATTTTATCATTCTGGGAACAGAAGATGGTTTAACAGAAGGCACTTTTTCCGTGGAACAAATTAATTGGCTGGGTGAGCAGCTGAAGATTGCGCATGAAGATGATTGGAAAAAGCCAATCTTTGTCTTTCACCATCAGCCGATTAAAGGGACTGTCTATGGAAGTGAATGGGGCTTTAATCAAAATAGAGACCTTTTTTACAACACTTTAAAAGAATATCCGCAAGTCATCTCATTTTCAGGACATACGCACTATCCTCTTGATGACCCGAGAATCATTCACCAGAAGGATTTTACTTCAATTGGAACCTCAACCGGTGCCTATTTGTGGCTGGACGCCGGCAGAATTCAAGGGGAAGTGCCTGAAGGTGCAGATGTCCTGAATCAGGCATTAATTGTGGAGGTGCATAATAATAAGGTGCTGATCAGACGCCGCGATATTCATCAGAATGATTGGACAGGAGAGCCATTTGAACTTAGCTATCCGGCAAATAAGCGGAAATTTTCTTACACAGAAGACAGGGATAAGAAAGCGCCTTTTTTTACAAAAGATGCGATGCTTTCCATTAATCATGAAATGACATCAGCCACTGGCATGGCCATTATGTTTACGCAAGCCAAGGATGACCTGCTGGTTCATGACTACAAGGTAGTGGCAAGACATGCAAATTCAGAGAAAGTCGTGAAGGAATTTCTTGCTTTCTCGGAATTCTATAAAGATCCTGTGCCAAACCCGTTAACGTTAACAATTGAAGGGTTACAGGCAAATACAGCCTATCAAATTGAGGTGCATGCACTGGATGCTTATGGGAATGTATGTAAGAAGCCTTTGAGAGCTTTAGGGAAGACGAAGACAATGGCTGCCGCAAATCCCGTTTGATAATGACGTTTAGTAACAATACTCTGCAGGAGGGATGAACATGCTGCAAAATATAGGTATACCTGGACTAATATTAGTATTAGTTATCGCACTTATCATTTTCGGACCATCGAAGCTGCCGGAAATTGGCCGGGCATTCGGCTCGACTTTGAGGGAATTTAAAAGTTCAACAAAAGAATTGCTGTCAGAGAACCAGGAAGACAGCAGCAAAACTAAATAATACAGCAGAAATGGGCCGACTATTTTGGAGTTGGCCCTATTTCGTGAAGATTTTTTGAAAAATATCTGTCTTCTTGTTTTTTCTTATATTCTTTGTAAAAAAAGGCGTTTGTTACGTCATCTAGTCTAGTAAAAATGGGGAAATCGGTCACTTTCGGAAGTATATCGGCCAGAAATTGAATATATCGGTCACTTTCACGGTATATCGGTAAATTTTTACGTATATCGGTCACTTTCAGGATATATCGGTCACTTTTCCAATATATCGGTCAGTTGCTTTAATGCCGGGCTTTTAATAAGGCAATTCTATCAAACTGAAAAATCAAAATGACAATTACATAATCTTAACAGAAATTTACATCCCATTAACCTATTTGGCTTGGCACCAAGTTATTCTAATAAAAAAGGCTATGAATAGGAGGAATGAAAATGAAAGCAGAGCTGCATTGCCATACGAATGTTTCTGATTGCCCGCTATCGATTGATGAGGTATTGAATCTTGCCATTGCCAATGAGGTTACACATTTGGCCATTACGAACCACGACACGACAAAAGGGCTGCAGGAAGCAATTGATCGTGGAAAGAGGTATGGAGTGGAGGTTATCCCCGGTATTGAAATTTCTGCTTTTGACTTTGACAGGGGACGCCGGGTGCACATTCTGGGCTATTTTATCGAACCAGGGCATAAGGCAATTGAATCGCTGTGCCAGCCGATTGTTGAGCGGAGGCATAAGCTCTCTTTTGAAATGGTTAAAAGGCTGATTTCAGCAGGGTACAGCATAACATGGGAGCACTGTCTGGAGCTTTCTGAAGGAGGAACCGGAGTTTATAAGCAGCATATCATGGCAGCTCTTATAGAGGCTGGATATGCTGATTCCATTTACGGATCCCTTTATAAAAAATTATTTAGCCGCGGTCAAAATGGAGAATCGCCAGGAGTTGCTTTTATCCCGATGGAATATGTGGATGCGCGGCTTGCTGTTGAGGCTATTCTTGAAGCAGGCGGTGTGCCCGTCCTTGCCCACCCTGGCCAATACGGAAATTTTGAAAAGGTGCCTGAGCTGGTTGAAGCCGGCCTGCAGGGGATAGAAGTCTGGCACCCCCTTCACAGCGGACAGCATGAAGAAATGGCTAGGAAACTGGCCATCCAATATGGATTAACCATGACTGGAGGTTCCGACTTTCATGGTGCCTACGGTGAGAAACCGGTTGTGCTGGGCAGCATGTCTCCGGGGGTGGAGAGAGTGCATGAACTGGCTGCGAGACGGCAGAGATTGAAAAGCCAGCGTTTATAGGGGTCACATTAAAAAAGGAGTGGGATATGCCCATGTCAATGATTTTTAAACCAAAAAAGGATGAAAAGCTCTCTGTTTCACCTGCTGTACATCATTCCAGCTTCATCATTGACAGCTATGCGGGAGAATGGACGTCAATCGGAGAAAGAAATAAAATTATCGAATCGAAATTTGGGGACTACACTTATACGATGGATGATGTAACAGTCAACTATACTGAAATCGGTAAGTTCTGTTCCATTGCTTCTCATGCATGCATTAATCCTGTTCAGCATCCGATGGACCGGGTGACCCAGCACCATATGACTTATCGGAAAGTTGACTATGGCTTCGGCGATCAGGATGATCATGAATTTTTTGATTGGCGCCGTACAAACCGGGTTAAAATAGGCCATGATGTATGGATTGGGCATGGTGCTATCATTATGAAGGGTGTCGAAATTGGCACAGGTGCAGTCATCGGTTCCGGTGCAGTCGTTACAAAGGATGTTAAACCCTATACAATTGCAGCGGGCGTGCCGGCAAAGCCATTAAAAAGAAGGTTTTCTGAAAAGACAGCTGAAAAACTGCTTGAAATTGCGTGGTGGGATTGGCCAAGGGAGAAACTTGAAGCCCATTTTGAAGAATTAAATGATACGGAAGCTTTTATCAGGAAATTTGGAAGTTAAATACAGACTTACAAAGACCCAGTTACCAAAAAGATTGGGTCTTTTTTATATTCATAAAAATATTACAATTACGTAACTTTCCATTTAAATTCATTCATTAGACTTAAATTGTTTCTGGATTTCGAAAGGGGCGCCGACTGTATGAGTGAAAAAATGATGCTGGTAGATGAGCTGATTACACAAATAAAGGAAGGGAAGTACAAACCGAATGAAAAGCTTCCTTCTGAGAATGAGCTTGCAGATCAATATAGGATTCCAAGAATGGTTGTACGGAAAGCGTATGAGCAATTGCAGGAACTGGGGTTCATTTTTTCAAAGCAGGGAAGAGGCAGTTATGTCCAAAATAGGAAGCAGCAGATTCCGCTGATTTTAACAGGGGATATCAGTTTTAGTGAAAAGATGAATGAGCTTGGGTTTGACTTCAGGTCGGAGAATATTTGCTGTGAAAAAATCCAGTTTGATTCTGAAGTCTTTCATGCGCTAAAAGTCGATCCGGAGGATGAAGTCTATAAAATCTCCAGGCTAAGAATAGTGGACGGCTGCCCGATTGCCTTGCACACATCCTATGCAGCCAAATCTGTTTTTCCCCAAATTGATAGAGATGGTCCTGGGATCAAATCTATTTTTCACTACTATAGATCCCATGGCTATAAAGAATTTACATCGGGCCAAAGCCAGCTGAGTGTGGTTTTCCCAATAGAGCCTGAACGGAAAATACTGCAATGCTCAAGTTTAATTCCGCTTTTGCTCCTGGAGTCCCTCTGCGTGGATAAGGAGACGGGAACAGTACTGGAATTCTCAAGAATCAAGTATAGAAGCGATTGCTTTACCTATTTAATTTAAACTGGCTTTGGTGCAAATATCAGGTTAATAAAACTCTTACATAATTTACACTTCTTTAACATCCGCCAGCTTGGCAACAAGATAGATTTAAGATGCAGAACAAAAACAGATGGAGGCCAAAAGGTGAAAAGAAAACAGCGTACAGAAATTTTGATTGAAGGTTCACATGAGTTGGCTAAATCATTAGCGAATGAGATTGAACAAAAATATTCAGTTTCTGTTTTACAGGAGCCGGAACATGGACTTGTGATGTTAAAGGTTCGGGAAACTTCCAGGAAAAGCCTGTTTCATTTAGGAGAAGTACTCGTCACAGAATGCAAGGCTAAGGTGGAAGGGAAGATCGGCATTGGGATTGTGAAAGGAGATCACCCGGATTTGGCTTATCATCTTGCCGTGATTGACGCGGCATTTCTCGGGGATCTTCCCGAGATCAAACCATGGGCCGGGATACTCGAAATTGAAAAATACTATATAGATCAAAAAAGAAAAGCAAAGAATGAAGAAATTTTAAGAACAAAAGTCAGCTTTGAGACGATGGATGTTTAATAGAAGGAGGTACAGGGGTTGAAATTAGATGTTGTTCATGACCTGCAAGCTGTATATAGAAAATTGGTCGATAGCTCTTCAAGGCCAGGGCTGATATCAGACCTAGGCAAGGAGGCTGCGCTGCTGGACGGAGAGAATCCAGCAGGCTGCTCCAGCTCAATTTTACTGCTGGCATTAACGCTGCTTGATCCTGAGGTTACGTTTAAAGTATACGGCGGTGATGCTGAAGCACTTGAAAAGGAAATAAATCAATTAACCTTTGCAAAAGCGGTTCAGGCAGACAAGGCCGATTATTTAATTCTCCTGAAGGATGCCGGGGCAGGGTCTCTGGAACATGCCATTGAAATGGCGAATCCGGGAACGTTCATAAATCCGCACAAATCCGCAATGATTATAGCAGAAACAGGGATGATTACTGAAGGGAACAAACTGCTATTAAGTGGACCTGGTATTCAAACAAGCACAGGAATCAATATAGAACTGGCTGGAAATTGGATTGTAAATCGCAATGAAAAAAATAAGGAGTATCCAACAGGGGTCGACCTGGTATTCGTGGACCGAAATCATCAGCTTTTATCATTGCCAAGAACGACTCAAATAACAGAAAGCAGGGAGGTGGAAAAACAATGGGTTATGTAGCAGTAAAAGGCGGGACACAGGCCATTGAAGAGTCGAGTAAACGCTTGAAATATGAAAGGCTTCACAAGGAGCAGGTGCTTGAGACCGGGCAGATTGAAGGCGGTATGAGAGGCTTAATCGATCAGGTGATGTCAGAAAGCAGCCTTTATGATGAAAAGCTTGCCGCATTAGCGATTAAGCAGGCAGAAGGAAATCCGGAAGAAGCGGTATTCCTGCTACGCGCATACCGCTCAACCCTGCCGAGAAAGCACTCTTCTCAAATCATTGAAACCGGGGAGATGAAGGTGGAACGCCGGATTTCAGCCAGTTTCAAGGACATTCCGGGCGGTCAGATCCTTGGCGCTACAACCGATTATACCCACCGCCTCCTGGATTTCAATCTAATGAAGGAAACGGAAGAGTCGGTTAGCGAATGGCTGTCAAATTATGCTTTGGAAAATAGGACAATTGAAATGCTGCAGCATGCACCTGAATTTGTACTGCCAAAAGTGCTGGATTATTTGAGGAAAGAAGGACTGATACCTCCTCTCGAAAACAATGATGCTAAGCCTGATGATGTGACGAGGGAAAGTCTTGAGTTTCCATCAAGCCGAAGCCAGCGCCTGCAAATTCTGACAAGAGGGGAGACTGGAGCTGTTACTTCACTCGCCTATGCGGTCATCAGAGGGTATGGCGCTTTGCATCCGACTGTTGGTGAGCTAAGAGTAGGAAGCCTGCCAATATATGTGGGCCATCCGAATGAAGAGGGCAATGACGAAGAAGAATATTACATTGGTGATATCAAAACAACAGAAGCAGAAATGCTGATGCCGTTCATGGCAGAAAAGGAAAAAGGCAAGAAGGAATTGGAGTTTGAAATCGGATATGGATTGTGTTTCGGACAGAATGAGACGAAAGCGATCGCCATGGGCATTCTCGATAATTGCCTCGAGCATCCTGATAATAGCTTCCCCAGCCATAATGAGGAATTTGTCCTCCTCCATATTGATTCTGTGGAGTCAACCGGCTTTATATCACACTTGAAGATGCCGCATTATGTAACCTTCCAGTCGAAGCTAGACAGTGTGAGAAAGACAAAAGCGAAAGCAGAAGAACAGGAAGAGGTGCAAGCATATGAATAACGCCTATAATTTTGCTTTCTTTGACGAAGGCTCGAAGCGGGAGATTAGAAGAGCCACTTTAAAAGCGATTGCCATCCCGGGTTATCAGGTACCATTTGCATCAAGGGAAATGCCGATTGGAAGGGGCTGGGGGACAGGAGGCCTGCAGCTGACACTCTCACTGATCGGGAAAGAGGATGTATTGAAGGTCATCGATCAGGGATCTGATGAATCTGTCAATGCAGTCAGCATCAAAAAGCTAGTAAAGGATACAACTGGTGTCCAAATAACGGACCATACCTCTCAGGCAACCATTATCCAATCACGTCACAGAATTCCTGAGGTGCCGCTGAGAACGGACCAAATCCTTGTTTTGCAGGTGCCGCTTCCTGAACCGTTACGGTATTTTGAACCGAGTGAGCATGAGACAAAAAAGCTGCATTCTGAAAAAGAATACAGCGGTGCCTGGCTTATGCTATTCGAACAGATAATGAAATACGGAAGCATGACAACAGGTGCAGATCATCCGGTCATGGTTCACGGCCGCTATGTAATGGCACCAAGCCCGATCCCTCGCTTTGATAATCCGAAAATGGATGAAAACGAAGCACTTATTTTGCTGGGAGCAGGACGGGAAAAGAAGATATATGCAGTTCCACCCTATACTAGGATTGTTTCCCTCGATTTTGAAGATTATCCGTTTGAAGGGGAAAGCTTTCATGATAAATGCTGCAGATTATGCGGGTCTGAGGGAGTGTTCCTTGACGAACTGATTGATGAGGCAACGGGAGAGACGTTTTACCAATGCAATGATACCAGCTATTGCTGTGAAATTTTAAACGAAGCTGAAAAGGCAGGAGTGAATTAAATGACTGAATTTGAGGTTCCGGTGTTATCTATTAAAAACTTAAACAAGCAATTCGGTCCTGGCTGTGATCATTGCAGGAACCCTGAGCCTTTGACCCTGATCAAAAATTACTGCAGTGTGTGCGGAACGGTGTATGCGTGCAGGGATGTGTCCTTCGATGTCTACCCGGGAGAGGTGCTTGGGATTGTAGGGGAAAGCGGAAGCGGCAAGTCCACTTTAATGCAATGCCTGTACTTTGACCAGGAAACGACCTCAGGGGAAGCTTATATTTCTTCCTATCAGAATGGGATGAAGAATCTTTTTAATGAGTCTTCCCAGCAAAAACGGTATATCCGCAACCATTTAATGGGGAAAGTCTATCAAAACCCTTTATTGGGATTGAAAATCGACTTTTCTTCGATTGGAAATATTGCCGAAAAGTTGATTGCAGCCGGCAGCAGGAATGTGGGAATGATGGAAGCCAGGGGATCAGAATTGCTCAGCAAGGTGAATATTCCTGTCCATCGCCGAAAAGAAGCTCCAAAGAATTTTTCCGGAGGAATGCAGCAGCGTGTGCAGATTGCTAAGGCTCTTTCTAATCAGCCGCCGATTCTCCTTTTGGATGAGGTTACGACGGGATTGGATCTATCCGTACAGGCTAGCGTTTTGGATTTGATTAAGAGCCTGCAGCGGGAAATGAATATTAGCATTGTGCTGGTTTCACATGATTTGGGTGTTATTCGGATGCTGGCGGACAGAACTTTGGTCATGCTGGAGGGACAGGTCATTGAACAGGGGCTGACAGATCAAATACTTGAAGACCCTCAAGCTCCATTTACTCAAAGCTTGGTTCATTCGCTTCTTTAAGGCAACGGAAAAAATCTCATTTCAAATTAGGGGGAAGCACACTTGTACGTCATTACAAACGGAAAACTAATTACAGAGGATACTATTCTGCAAGGCTATGATCTTCTGATAGAAGGTGATCGGATCAGCAGAATTGCTCCAAAGGGAGAAATGAAATTTGAAGAATCCCTGGAGGTGATAGATGCAGCGGGCGGGTATGTTTCACCGGGATTTATCGATATCCATTCCGATTATATTGAACATATGGCAGCACCGAGGCCAACGTCTTTAATGAACTTTCATTTAAGTCTCAGGGAAGCAGAGAAGGAGCTTATATCCCATGGGATCACAACGATGTTCCATTCGCTTTCCCTCTATAAAGAAACAGAATATGCATACAAGCCGATTCGGGAACCGGAAAATGTCAGAAAGCTCATTGACCTGATAGATGAGACACACAGTACAAAGCATCTTGTGCGCCACCGTTTCCACGCAAGGATGGAGATTGATAATGTGGATGAAATCGAGAACCTCAAAAGCTACATCAGTGAAAATAAGGTGCATTTGATTTCATTTATGGATCATACACCAGGACAGGGCCAATATCGTCATCTGGAAATCTACCGGAACACCGTTAAAAGCTATAACAGTATGAGCGATGCCGCTATAGATGTTTTAATCCGAAATCACCAAACAAAAGAAAAGCTCTCTGTCGAAGATATGAAGGACATTGCCGGGCACGCGCATGCACATGGGATTGCAGTTGCTTCACATGATGATGACAGCTTTGAAAAAATCGAGCTGGTGAAGAGCTTCGGCACGACAATAAGCGAATTTCCAATAACTCAGGAGGTAGCCTATAAAGCGAAGGAGCTTGGCATGTATACGGTAGCAGGAGCACCGAATGTTCTGCTCGGAGGCTCCCACAGCGGAAACCTGGGTGCAGCAGAAGCGATTCAAAATGATTCGATTGATATATTGTGCAGTGATTATTATCCGGCTGCTATGCTTCATGCCATTTTTGAACTGGCAAGAAATTACGGGATGGACCTTGCAGAAATGATCAGACTTGTCACCATTAATCCGGCCAAAGCCGTTAACATGGATGAAGAAATCGGTTCGATTGAGGCAGGAAAGAAGGCTGACCTATTGATTATTGAAAAATTGGCCGACGATTTTCCAGTCATAACAGGCGTGTTCGTTGATGGGAAGCTTATTCAAAAAACAAATTACAGAATTTGATTTCAAGCTGTAATACTACAAAGAGAAAGCAGGTGGATCGGTGGAGAATCTATTGGAAATCAAAGATCTGTCCAAATCATTTACCCTTCATAACCTCGGGAAAAATATTCATGCAGTTAGCGGCATTGATATCAGCTTAAGGGAAGGGGAATTCATCGGGATTACAGGAAAAAGCGGGAGCGGAAAATCGACGATATTGAAATGCATTTTTGGAACCTACTGCCTTCAGGAAGGGAGCATTTGGTACAATTCCAAAAAGTTCGGGCCTATCAATTTGGCTGAGGCAACAAATAGACAGATGATTTATTTGCGCAAGCAAGAAATTGGCTATGTGTCTCAATTTCTGAATGTTATGCCAAGAACGACTGCCAGGCAGCTTGTAGAGCAGGCTATTGTTGAAATGGGAAGGGACCAGGTTCGTGCTGAGAAAGAGACAGAGCGGATCCTATCGCATTTCGAGCTGGATCAAGGGCTGTGGGACAGCTATCCTGCCACCTTTTCTGGCGGGGAAAAACTCAGGCTGAACATTGCCCGGGCTATGGTCAAGAAGCCAAGACTGCTTCTTTTGGATGAACCGACCGCAAGCCTGGACTATGAATCTAAAATGAAGGTGAAAATCTTAATAGAGCAATTAATGAATGAAGGCACGACAATGCTTGGAATCTTCCATGATCTTGAATTTATGAACAACTTATGTGATCAGGAATACAACATGCAGAATGGTGTATTTACATTGTCTCATTAATTCTTTACCAGTGCTTAACGATTTCTCATAATGCCTTATCAGTAGATTAATATTCTTTCGCTATAGTTAGGTCGATGGTATTATAAAAACTTTTCTAAATAAGAGAGGGGAAAAATCATGAAGAAAATGGCGCTATTTTTGCTTTCAATTGTGATGACCGCTGTATTTGCAGGCTGTTCGTTTACAGCGAACTCAGAGAAGGACGATACGCTGACGATTGCCTGGCTTCCGAACGAATCAGGCGCTGATTTAGGAGAAGCACGTGACGAAATTGGGAAACTGATAGAAGAAAAAACAGGCAAGAAAGTAGAGCATCAAACAACGACTGATTATATTGTGGCAATTGAAGCGATTGCGAACGGCAACGCAGATATGGCGTTCCTTGGTGCACAAGGATACATAGAAGCACATAACAAGAATGAAAAGGTTCTTCCGCTGGTTGTTCCAAGCGGTGAGTCCGGCACTCTGGAGGACGCTGTGTATTACAGCTGGCTGGCTGTTCCGAAGGAAAATGCAGATGAATACAAAAACGGCGGGGAATTTGCCATAGACAATATTCAAGGAAAGAAATTCTCTTTTGTTTCGAACAGCTCAACTTCAGGATTCAAGGTTCCATCTACAGGCATTACTGATTATTTCAGTGAAAAAGAAGAGTTTAAGAGTTTGACAGCTGAGGATTTACTTGAGGGCGGAGAGGACAAGTTCTTCAATGAAGTATTATTTGGCGGCTCTCACCAGGGTTCTGCTGTCAATCTATTAACCGGCAAAGCGGACGTGGCGGCATTCTGTGATACATGTGTGAACAATTATGTGGAGCTTGCAGAGGGTGAAGCCAACAAACAGGGTGCTGTTTACAAAGTGAAAGATGATGCTGCTGAGCCATTGAACACGGTTGCCGGAAAAGAATTCAGCTTAATCTCAGTAACTCCTGTATTGAATGCACCATTTGTAATCAATTCCGGCACATTGAGCGAAGAAGATCACAAACAGCTGCTTGAAATTATGACTTCAGACGAAGTGGCAAATAACGAAAAAATCTTCGTTCCGGAGGACTCCGAATTTTCAGGGTTATTCAGCAGAAAGTCCGGTAATGAGCGTTTGGTGGAAGTTGAAGATGAATGGTTCAACCCTATCCGTGAGCTTGCAAAATAAATCGAAGTTCTATCGGCGGGGAGGGCTTTATTCCCCGCTGATGGCCGGTTGAACAATCGAATTTTATCGGCAGTTGAAATATTTATTTACTATATTGTCCTTTAAGTAGTCTGGACTGCCCGTTAATGCGGGATAAAACAATTGGATAGGAGGGGTTAACTCATGTCAGCATTATTGGAAGTTAATCACCTTACAAAGCAATTTGGCAAAGATTCGAAAGCATTAAATGATGTGAGCTTCTCAGTCCAGGAGGGGGAATTCGTTTCCATTATCGGCCCATCAGGAGCAGGGAAATCAACTCTTCTCCGCTGCATCAACCGCATGATTGATGCTACAGGCGGAGATATCCGCTTCCAGGGTCTCCATGTAATGGACCTGAAGAAAAAAGAATTAAAACAGGTCCGCACCAAAATTGGCATGATCTTTCAGCACTATAATTTAGTCAATCGATTGTCGGTAATCGAGAACACTTTGCACGGAAAATTGGGGACCAAATCAACATTGGCTGGCGTTTTGGGACTTTACAGCAAAGAGGAAAAGCAGCAGGCAATCCAGATTTTGAAAGTGCTTGGCCTGAACGAAATGATTTATAAGCGTGCAGACCAATTAAGCGGCGGGCAAAAACAGAGGGTAGGAATAGCGCGCGCGCTTATCCAAAATCCGCGGATGCTCTTGTGCGACGAACCCATTGCATCCCTGGATCCTAATTCGGCGAAAGTAATTATGGATCATTTGAAGAAGGTTTCAACAACTATGGGCATTACAGTGGTTGTAAATCTTCATCAGGTTGATGTGGCCATCAAATATTCTGATCGAATTATCGGCATTAACAAGGGGCAGGCAGTATATAACGGTACAGCTAAAGGAATGACTTCTGAAGACATTCAGCGGATATATGGATCAGAAGCGGATGATTTAATCTTTGACATAGGAGGCATCCATGCAGGCTGATATCTTTGCTAAGAAAAAACGAAACACACTTGCCTTCCTTTTACTTCTTGGAGCCGTGACAATCCTTGCCATGATCATTACAGAATACAATGCTTTAAAGGGTTTTGCTTCAATCCCGAAAGCCATCCAATGGGGAATGGCAAACTTTTATCCAACCGCAGAATCCTTAGAAAAGCTGCCAGTTATTCTTGAAAAGCTGCAGGAAACACTCCTGGTTTCGATTGCGGCCACGACAGCAGCAGCTGTATTCGCCCTGTTATTTTCCATTTTCGGTTCAAATACTACAAGGGTAAATGCCTTTTTTGGAGCGATTACAAGAGGAATTGCCACTGTCTTTCGTAACATTGATGTTGCCGCCTGGGCACTGATTTTGCTGTTTTCATTTGGACAAAGCGCGTTAACTGGCTATTTTGCTTTGTTCTTTGGGTCATTTGGATTCTTAACCAGAGCTTTTACCGAAACAATTGATGAAGTAAGCGGGGGTTCTGTGGAGGCGTTAAAAGCGACAGGCGCAGGCTACTTTTCCATCATCTTTCAATCGGTCATTCCATCAAGCATTCCGCAATTAATCAGCTGGATTTTGTTCATGATTGAAACAAATATCCGCAGTGCCACACTGATTGGACTGCTGACAGGATCTGGAATCGGTTTTACATTCAACTTATATTATAAAAGTTTGGCTTATGACACAGCAAGTTTGGTCGTTGTTGTCATCATAGCTGCTATCCTTTTGATCGAATATGCATCCAATTATGTAAGGAAGGTGATTTTGTAATGGAGGTGAAGGAACAGCTCAGTAATGTCTCAGCATCAGCTGACCATCTGCTTGGTCAAAGAATGCCGGCTAAACCTTTGAATAAACCGGCTATTGTGACGAGATTAACTCTCTTTATTCTCGCTGCTGTAACAGTCTATGCATTTTACAGCTTTGATTATAAGGAACTGAACTTTATGGATGCGCTTCTCGGCACATTCGCCAATTTAAAAACCATATTCCTTGAACCGCACTTGAAGCATTTCTCCTTTGGACATGCCCTATATCAAGTTATGGTTACACTTGGCCTCGCCTTTCTGACTACCTTGTTTGGCGCTATCATAGCAGTCCTATTTGGATTGCTGGCGGCTGAGAATCTGTCTTCGAAAAGGGTTTCAATATTCATTAAAAGCATGGTCGCATTTATAAGAGCCGTGCCGACCGTCCTGTGGGTCCTGATCTTTGCGGTTGCAGCCGGCCTTGGAAGTACAGCTGCAGTTATTGGAATGACCTTTCACTCGATCGGCTATTTAATCAAAGCCTATTCAGAGTCCTTTGAAGAATTGGATAGGGGAGTGATAGAAGCGCTGCAGGCGAGCGGAGCCAATTGGTGGCAAATTGTCTTTCAAGCAGTTATCCCATCTTCCATCACTTATATGATCTCCTGGACATTTCTCCGCTTTGAGATTAACTTTGCAGTAGCCGTTGCCATGGGAGCAGCAGCAGGAGCCGGCGGAATTGGATTTGACATGTTCATGGCAAGCAGCTTTTACCTGGATATGAGGGAAATCGGGGCTATTACTTATTTTATTTTGGCCGTTGCAGTAATCCTTGAAATCTTTGCCGCTAAGATTAAGAGAAAGCTTAAAACAGCATAGTGAATAAGCCATTATTTGACCAGGCCCTGATGAGCCTGGTCTTTATATTTTGCTGTATATGACGACTCTCACTGTTCACAAATTTGATGTTCTGTGAATCTTTGAAAAGTATAGATGAAATCCTGTCTAAAAATTAAAAATATAAAATTTTCTGAATTCACTATTGAAATTACGAGATTATCAATCTATAATGAATTTAATTATTTTCATCAGTGGAGAAAATAATATGTAAATAACCTTTAAATAGCGAAAATACATAGATAATTTTACATATTTACTAACATGGTGAAAATAATTGTCGATTTTAAGCTCTTTTAGATTAAACATCTGAGAAAAGCAAAAAAGACAAAATTGTTCGAGGGGGAAAGCAATTTGAGAAGGGTAAACGTGTGGAAAATGCTGTTTGTTGCTTTTGTATCTGCGATTTTACTGGCTGGCTGTTCCAGCGAAGAAAGCGGTGGAACTTCTGAAAAGGAGAATTCAGGGAAATCAGCAAGCGGCAAGGATCAGGAGTTAGTCATTGCTGTTAATGAAAACTTCATTTCAATGGACCCGCATAATACGGGCGATACGAATTCAAATTCAGTCCAGACTGCCATGCTGGAGGGATTACTGGGATCGGATGAAGAGGGACAAATCATTCCGCAGCTGGCTGAGGAATACAGTGTCAGTGATGATGCACTGGAATATACTTTCAAGCTTCGTCAGGGTGTTACCTTCCATGATGGGGAGCCGTTTAATGCAGAGGCGGTTAAAACCAGCTTTGAAAGGATTATGAAGGATGAAAGCCTTCGTTTAAACAGCCGCGGATTTAATCTTATTACCAGCATTGATGTAATTGATGAGTATCAGATTAAAGTCACTTTAAAAGAACCATATGCAGGTATGCTGACAAGATTTGTTTCCGCTAAAATCCTAAGCCCGAAGCTGATCAATGACTCTTCCAGCGATATCGGCAAAACACCGGTTGGCACCGGTCCATTCAAGTTTGTGGAATGGGTTCAGGGGGACCATTTAACAGTTGAAAGATTTGATGATTATTGGAATAAGGCTGATCGTGTGAAAAAGATTACGTACAAGCCTGTTCCGGAAAATGGCTCTCGTGTAGCTATGCTGAAAACAGGCGAAGCACATGTGATCTATCCAGCGCCAGTACAAAACCTAAAGGAATTGGAGAGCAATTCAGACGTTGAAATTCATAAAATTCCTTCCACGATTGCCCGATATGTATCCATCAATACGATGAAAGAACCGTATGATGATGTCCGTATTCGCCAGGCCATTAACTATGCTGTGAATAAAGAGGCATTTATAAGTGTTGTCAATTCCGGCTACGGCTTGCCGCTGGACTCGATTATTCCTAGCAAAACCCAGTTTTACTCCAAACAGGAAACCTATGATCACAACATTGAGAAAGCCAAAGAATTAATGAAAGAGGCTGGATTTGAAGATGGCTTCAATGCTGAAATTTGGGGGAACACCAATTCCGACACATTGAAGGGAATGCAGTTTATCCAGCAGCAATTAAAAGAAATTGGAATTACCGTTGAGATTAAGTCAATGGAAGAAGGCACGCTGTCTGATGAAATTTATGGAGCTCAGACACCGGAAGATGCAAAGGTGCAAATGTGGTATGTCAGCTGGTCTGCGTATCCTTCCGACACCACTAATGCTACGAAGCCATTGTTCAGCAGCAGCTCATTCCCTCCGGATGGAGCGAATACTGCATACTACAAAAATGATGATGTAGATAAGTGGATTACAGAGGTAAATCAAACTGCAGATCCTGACAGGCAGGCAGAAATCTACAGCAATATTCAATCAACGATCTACAAAGATGCACCTTGGATCTTCCTGGGGGTAGATGAGATCCTGGCTGGTTCAAGGTCCAATGTCGAGGGGGTCTTTATTTCTCCAACAGGCGGAATTAATGTGACTGACGCGAACCTTAAGTAAAAGCAAGGCAAGAAAAGAAGAGGCAAAGGCTTATTATACCCGATGCCTCTTCCTTTTTAAGAAAGGGGTTTTCATTTTGCTTCAATATATCTTGAAGAGAATCCTGGAAATGATCCCAATCCTATTTATTGTTTCCATATTAATCTTTTTCTTCACACATTTAATTCCTGGAGATCCTGCCAGATTAGTTGCCGGAAAGGATGCAACTCTTGATGAGGTCAATATCATCAGGGCGGAACTGGGGCTGGATAAACCGATTTGGGATCAATACATTACATACATGAGCAATTTGTTTCAAGGAGATTTGGGGACGTCCTTAAAAACAGGCCTTCCGGTATCAGAGATGTTTGCAGACCGCTTTATGCCCTCCATCTATTTAACATTCATGAGTATGGGCTGGGCATTGGTGCTGGGTTTGTTAATAGGCACACTGTCAGCGGTATTCAAAAATAAATGGCCGGATTATCTTGGGATGGTCACAGCCGTTTCGGGAATTTCCATGCCGGGATTCTGGCTTGGATTGATTCTTATTCAGATTTTTTCTGTCCAGCTTGGGTGGTTTCCAACAGGGGGGGCTGAGAGCTGGAAGAGCTATATATTGCCTTCTATCACTTTAGGGGCAGGCATCATGTCCATGCTTGCCAGGTTTACCCGGTCATCATTGCTTGAAACGTTAAGGGCAGATTTTATCCGGACGGGCAGAGCGAAAGGTCTTAAGGAATCTGTAGTCATTCCAAAGCATGCATTGAGAAACTCTTTAATTCCCGTCGTAACCATTGCCGGACTGCAGTTTGGCTTTCTGCTGGGCGGATCGGTTGTTGTGGAGACTGTTTTTAGTTTTCCGGGGATGGGACGATTGCTGATTGATTCTATTGCCTTCAGGGACTATCCAGTCATCCAGGCCGAACTATTGCTTTTTTCCATTGAATTTATTCTCGTTAATTTAATAGTAGATATCATGTACAGTATGCTGAATCCGAAGATACGCTACGTTTCCTAGAGGAGGGGAATCATGGAAATCATAAAAG
Source organism: Cytobacillus sp. (assembly GCF_964223445.1). Lineage (NCBI taxonomy): Bacteria > Bacillati > Bacillota > Bacilli > Caryophanales > Bacillaceae > Cytobacillus > Cytobacillus sp. The sequence continues at coordinate 31,177 of NZ_CAXQGS010000059.1, read as the reverse complement.
AAGTTAATGCCTATACCCCAGTGATTCCAAAGAAAAAATACTCACCTGTTAAAGAATTCTTTAAGAATTGGAAAAAGCAAAAAATGGCATTTGGGGCAAGCATTTTTATCCTGCTGCTAATCATCATCGCCATTATTGGGCCCTATATTGCACCCTATGATCCATATGAGCCCGATTATAATACGACGCTGCAGGGTCCGAGCAATGAACATTGGGCAGGCACAGATGAATACGGACGAGATATTTTCAGCCGCTTGCTCGTCGGTGCGAGAATTTCACTTGGTGTGAGTTTTCTGGCTGTTTTTTTGGGAGCGGCTGGAGGAATCATTCTTGGACTAATGAGCGGTTATTTTGGCGGCTGGCTGGATCGTCTTATTATGCGCGGCAGTGATGTCATGTTTGCGTTTCCGGATCTGCTGCTGGCAATCGCCATTGTGGCCATTTTAGGACCTGGATTAACAAATGTGGTAATTGCCGTGTCCATTTTCAGCATCCCATCTTTTGCAAGACTGGTGAGGGGTTCGACATTAGAGGGGAAAGAGACCGTCTTTGTCGAAGCGGCGAAATCAATGGGAGCCTCGCACCGGAGGATTATGTTCAAGCACATTTTCCCTGAAACACTTGGAAGCTTAATTGTGTTTATTACGATGAGAATAGGAACGGCAATCTTAGCGGCCTCCAGCCTGAGTTTTCTGGGTCTCGGTGCCAGTCCTGAAACACCGGATTGGGGTGCTATGCTCAGCCTTGGACGTGATTATTTAGGAACAGCTTCCCATGTTGTCATGATGCCGGGATTAGCGATCTTTTTGACCGTGCTTGCTTTCAATCTTGTCGGAGATGGGCTCCGGGATGTCCTGGACCCTAAAACGAAGAATGAGTAAGGGAGATTGAAGAAAATGGAGAAGCTATTGCAGATAAGCGAGCTGGAGACGCAATTTAAAAAGGATAAGCAAAAGCTGAAAATTTTGCGGGGTGTCAGTTTTCATATCAATAAAGGAGAGGTACTTGGGCTCGTTGGGGAATCCGGCTGCGGCAAAAGCTTAACCTCCCTTTCGATCATGAAATTATTTAAAGGCACAAGCGGAGAAATATCGGGCGGAAACATTTCCTTCAAAGGCGAGGATCTTACTCATAAATCAGAGAGGGAAATGAGAAAAATCCGGGGAAAACAAATGGCCATGATTTTTCAGGAGCCGATGACTTCCTTAAATCCCGTCATGAAAATAGGCGAACAGCTGCTGGAGCCCATCCGGCTGCATCTTGATTTAAACGAAAAACAGGCGAAGGAGCATGTGATTTTTATTTTAAAGAAAGTGGGGATTCCCCGGGCGGAAGAAATCGTTTATGAATTTCCCCATCAGCTTTCTGGAGGAATGCGGCAAAGGATTATGATTGCCATGGCCATGTCCTGCAATCCTCAGCTTCTAATAGCAGATGAACCGACGACTGCACTGGATGTAACGATTCAGGCGCAGATACTGGAATTGATGAAACAGCTGCAGCGTGAGGAAGGCATGTCCGTTCTATTAATTACCCATGATCTGGGTGTAGTGGCGGAAATGTGTGACCGGGTAGCAGTCATGTATGCAGGCCGGGTAGTAGAGGAAGCGAATGTTTTCGATTTATTTGAAAGCCCTAAGCATCCTTATACGAAAGGACTGATTGGATCTGTTCCAAAAATCGGACAGAGAAAGGATAAACTGACATCCATTAAAGGAAATGTGCCCGATCCCGGCAATATGCCCAAGGGCTGCAAATTTGCGCCAAGATGCAATGAGGCCATGGCTATTTGTTTGGAGGAAGAGCCGAGTGCCACTGATTTGGGGAATGGGAGAATGTGCAGCTGCTGGATGATTGAAGAAGGGAGGAAGAATGTATATGCCTGAGACACTGCTGAAAATAAACGGGCTGAAAAAGTCATTCACGCTTCCGGGCGGCATGTTTGCCAAAAAGAGAACATTAAAGGCAGTTCATGATGTGTCGTTCGGCATCGAGCAGGGAACGACATACAGTCTCGTTGGAGAAAGCGGGTGCGGCAAGTCTACAACAGGACGGCTGATCTCAAGGCTGCTGACTCCCAGCCACGGTGAAATCTGGATTGATGGCGAAGAAATTTCACAAAAGAAAGAATCACAGCTGAAATTGGTACGAAAAAAGGTGCAGATGATCTTTCAGGACCCCTATGCATCTCTTAATCCAAGAATGAAAGTAAGAGAGATTATTGCCGAACCTCTTGTGATCCATACGAAACTATCAAAAGCCGAACGGCATAGATTAGTCAGCGAAATGCTGGAAGTCGTAGGACTGACAGAACATCATGCCGACCGGTATGCCCATGAATTCAGCGGCGGCCAGCGCCAGCGGATCGGCATAGCCAGGGCGCTGATTATGAAGCCTAAGCTCATAATAGCTGATGAACCCGTATCCGCTCTTGATGTTTCCATTCAATCTCAAATCCTGAACTTACTAAAGGATTTGCAGACTGAATTCAATCTTACGTATCTATTTATTTCTCATGATTTAAGTGTGGTCGAACACATCAGCGACAGCATCGGGGTCATGTATCTTGGCACCATCGTAGAATCAGGGCCAAAGGATGTCATCTTCTCAAATCCGCAGCATCCTTATACAAAAGCACTGTTATCGTCTGTGCCAGTCCCGGATCCGAGGCTGAGAAGGGAGCGGATTGTCCTGCAGGGAGACTTGCCGAGCCCGGTTAACCCGCCTTCCGGCTGCCGCTTTCATACGAGGTGTCCTGCCTGTATGGATATTTGCAGAACAGTGGAACCAGAGGTGAAAAAAGGGCTGGCTGATAATCATTTTGTTGCATGTCATTTAATGGATTAGCCAAACGAGCCGATTCAATGAGGTTTTTCTTAAGGATTTTTCGCTCTGCAGGAATTTATCGGTCACTTTGCCGTGTTTATCGGTCAACTTTTAATTATATCGGTCAGTTTTCGGAGATATCGGTCAGAATTATATTTTATCGGTCACATTTTTAATATATCGGTCACTTGGCGGTATATCAGCATTCCTGCGAATTCACTATAAAAATATAAGAAATAGGAGAGGATTTTCATGAAGGTTGGACTTAGCACGTACAGTTTAGTAAGAGAATTAAGAGATGGCAATATGACGGTTCTGGATGTGATCGACTGGATTGCCGAAAATGGCGGGGAGCATATGGAAATTGTCCCTTATGGTTTTTCAGTTGTAGATAATGCGGAGCTGGCACATCAAATTAAGAAGAGAGCAGAAGCAGCCGGGATTGAACTTTCTGCCTATTCCCTGCCGGCAAATTTTGTCCAGCCAACACAGGAAGCATTCGAACAAGAAGTGGAGAGGCTGAAGGAACATGTGGATATCGTTAATCTCATGGGCATTAAGATTATGCGCCATGATGTAACAGCATTTCAGCTGAAGCCGGAAGAAATGACGATTCACTACTTTGAAGAGCATTTTGATAAGTTAGTAGAAGGAAGCCGTCAAATCGCAGATTACGCAGCACAATACGGCATTACGACAACCATTGAAAACCACGGTTTCAATGTCCAATCGAGCGACCGTGTACAGCGTGTTATTCATGCGGTTAACCGTCCTAACTTCAAAACAACTCTCGATGTCGGCAACTTCCTGTGCATTGATGAGGATCCGCTCGTTGGGGTAAAAAAGAATCTAATATACGCAGCAACGGTCCATTTAAAAGATTTCTATGTTCGCCCATATTTTGAGAACCCGGGTGATGGAGTCTGGTTCAGAACTGTAAATGAAAACTATCTGCGCGGAGCCATCGTTGGCCACGGAGATCTAAATATACGTGAGATTATCAAATTGATAAAAGGATCCGGCTATGACGGTTATCTAACAGTGGAATTTGAAGGCATGGAGGATTGCAGGACCGGTTCCAAAATTGGCATGGATAACGTAAGAAGGTTATGGAATGAAGTGCAGGCAGTGAATGATTCTAAGCCGGTTTTGAAAGGGTGAAGAAAGTGGAGCCTTTAAGAGTCTGTATTATAGGAGCCGGATCGATATCTGATATGCACTTCAAGTCCTTTGCCGGCAATTCTGATGCTGTACTGCACGGAGTCTTTGATTATTCTTCGGAAAGAGCGGAAGCGAAGGCGCTGGAGTATGGAATCAGCCGTGTATATGGGAATATAGGAGAAGTGTATAATGACCCGAATGTTGATGCAGTAAGCATTTGCACCTGGAATAATAGCCATGCGGAAATTTCTGTTGGAGCACTAAACGCTGGAAAACACGTTCTGGTAGAAAAGCCTTTGGCCATGAATGTGGAAGAAGCGCTAAAAGTGGAAGCAGCTGTAAGGAAAAGCGGGAAAACCCTGCAGGTAGGTTTCGTACGGAGGTTTGCTACAAATACAAAAGTATTAAAATCATTTATTGCCAACGGAACTTTAGGTGACATTTACTATGCAAAAGCATCATGCCTGCGCCGTCTCGGAAATCCCGGGGGCTGGTTTGCAGACAAGGATCGGTCTGGGGGAGGTCCGTTAATTGACCTTGGTGTCCATGTCATCGATGTATGCTGGTACCTGATGGGCCGCCCTAAAGTGAAGTCGATTTCCGGGAATGTGTACAGCAAGCTGGGGAACAGAGGGAATGTCGAGAATTTGCGCTTTTATAAAGCGGCAGATTATCAAAAAGACCGTAATACCGTAGAAGATTTAGCAAATGCCCTTATAACGTTTGAGAACGGAGCCTCTTTATTTGTTGATGTATCCTATACACTTCATGCGAAGCAAGATGAAATTGGAGTCAAATTATATGGCACAAAAGGAGGCGCAGAACTTGAGCCTGAATTGGCCATTGTAAGTGAAGAAAATAACACAATCCTTAATATTCATCCGCAGATGGATCATTTAACTTTTGATTTTGCCAATGCCTTCCAGAATCAGATCGATTCCTTTGTTTCAAGCTGCATAACAGGAACAAATCCACTGGCGCCCGTTGAAGATGGGGTGGAAATGATGAAGATCCTCGCTGGCATTTATGAAGCGGCTGATAAGAAAATCGAGGTGACATTTGCTTAAAATGGAGACTGTAAAACTCTCAAATAAAATTGGTGTGATGGTGGATAGCCTGCGGATGCCCTTGTATGAAGGACTTAAAGTCTGCAGGGATATGGGGGCTGATGGTGTACAAATATATGCGGTGGACGGAGAAATGGCTCCTGAAAATATGGATCAGAACTCCCGGAAACATCTTAAGAACTATTTGGCATCCATTGGTCTTGAAATTTCTGCCCTTTGCGGTGACCTTGGGGGGCATGGGTTTCAGGATGCTGAGCAAAATCCAATGAAGATCGAAAAATCCAAACGCATTTTGGATCTTGCAGCAGAATTGGGAACAAATATTGTGACGACGCATATTGGCATTATTCCTGAAGTGCAGGACAGCCCCATCTATGAAGCCATGCAGACAGCATGTGAAGAACTGGCTGTTTACGCAAAAAGCATGAATGCCTACTTTGCCATTGAGACAGGTCCTGAACCATCCGCCAGGCTTAAAAACTTTTTGGATACTATGAGCACGAATGGGGTATCAGTTAATTTCGATCCGGCGAATATGGTGATGGTAACAGGAGATGACCCGGCAGATGGTGTCAGGCTCTTAAAGGATTATATTGTCCACACACATGTGAAGGATGGAAAGAGGCTTAAGCCTGCTGATCCCCGTGATGTATACGGGTTTCTTGGATATGGCGGCGGCACAGACCATGAGGAAATTGCCGAAATGGTTGCCACAGGTGAGTATTTTAGGGAGATGCCGCTCGGTAAGGGAGAAGTTGATTTCGGGGCTTACTTCGATGCTTTGAACGAAATTAATTATCAAGGGTACTTGACGATTGAAAGAGAAGTGAATCAAAATCCAATAAGTGATATCTCAGAAGCGGTAGGATTCATTAAAAGCTTTAGGTAAATGGATTCATGCTTTGAACAAAGTGTATAATGAGATAGGGATTTCCAATGTAAGCTTCCAAAAGGGATTACTCTTTTGGAAGCTTTACCGGACTTGCACAGAAAAGTGATTAAGTTTTAAAGGATGATGTTGGTTTTTCCAATGAAGGCAAGAGTCAACACGATTCTTTAAATGCACCTTCAGAGTTGGAAGTCTAAATCTGCAGGCATAAAGAAGGTAGGATAATGGAGAAGCACGATCAGCTTTTAATGAAAAGACAAAATAAAAATCTTGTTCTGGATATTTTAAAGACCAAATCTCCTATATCGAGAATTGATATTGCAAAAATGACGGGGATGAGCCCGACTTCCATAACACGAATTGTCAATGAGCTTCAGCTGCAGGGTTACCTGAGGGAAACAGAAGCAGTTGCATCCGGAGTAGGGAGAAAAGCAACCTTGCTGGAAGTTCGCGGTGATGTGTTTTATACAGTTGGCATTGAAATTGACAAATCCCTGCTGAAGATTGGTATTGTCAATTATATTGGAGAAATGGTTTCATTACATAAGAGTAAAAGAAATGAATCAGAGAGTTATATGGAAACGCTTCAAAAAATAAATGCGGTCATTCGAAAGATCATGGATGAAAACGAGATTCCTGCTGCTAAAATAATGGGCCTGGCAGTCGGTTTGCCAGGATATATAGATTATAAAAACGGTATTGTGAAGGTATCGGATCAGTTAAAGTGGAAAGATGCAAGCCTGGCTGAAGATCTGCAAAAGCTTACCTCTTTTAATGTCATTGTTGATAATGAATTAAAAATGAAGATTGTGGCTGAAAGCTTTACAGGCAAAGCGAAGGATACGCAGAATTCCATATTAGTAGGAATTGGTTCCGGAATTGGTTCTTCTATCATGCTTAATGGAGAAATTTACAGAGGGGAAACCAATAATGCAGGGGAAATCGGGCATACGGTGATTGACCCTACAGGCAATGTCTGCAATTGCGGCAAAATAGGCTGTCTCGCAACCTATATTTCTGAAGGAGCAATTCTTGCTGACAGCAGGAAGGTGAAGGATATTTCTTCTATAGAAGATGTGTTCCAATCCTATCGGGACCGAGAGCCCTGGGCACTAAATATTATGGATAGAGCCTCTACTTATATTGCTTTGGCCATCAGCAATCTCCTCTGTCTATATAATCCTGAAGTCATTATTCTAAGCGGCAATACGATTGAAAAACTGCCTGAAATGAAGGAAGCCATTGAGCAAAAATGCGAGTTATATATATGGGAGCCGTTGAAGCAGACAGTGAGAATTGTATATTCAGAATTAAGTGATTATGGAGTTGTGCTAGGTTCGGCCATACAGGCCCAAAATCTTATGCTGGAGCTTGAGTAGAAAAGCCAATTTTAAGGAGAGAACTGAATTGAAATTTACTGCATTAGTAGAGGAAGTCAGGGGAGGGATCGTTGAGAATATACATACCGGGATTATTTGCGGTGTGGATGATCAATTGGAATCCTTTTATCAGGTTGGTGATGAAGAGCATTACACATACTTTCGCTCTGCATCTAAGCCAATCCAGGCGCTGCCGGTCTTTCTGACTGATATAATTGAGAAGTACGGATTAACAGAGCAGGAAGCTGCATTGTTTACAGCCTCCCATCGGGGAGAGCCCTATCATATTGAGGCTCTTGAATCCATGTTAACCAAACTCCCTGTAAAGGAAGAAGAACTTTATTGCCCTCCATCTTATCCTTTAAATATACAGCCAAGGGAAGAGATGATCAGACAAGGGAAACAGAAAAGGAAGCTTTATCACAATTGCGCAGGCAAACACATGGGATTTATTACAGTATGCCGTGAATGGGGATTTCCAGTGGAGGGATACTGGAAAGAAGACCATCCTTTGCAAAAGCACATCATGGATATTCTTTCTCATTTATCGGGCATCCCCGTCTCTGCTATTCATATTGGTATTGATGGCTGCGGGGCGCCCGTTTTTGCCATTCCTTTAAATAGGATGTCTGAAGTATACCTGAAGCTGGCTTGTCCCGATCTGATTCAAGATCCTCGGCTGCAGCAGGCAGTTATTAAGATGACAGGCATTATGAATAACCAGTTTAATATGGTTGCCTCACAGCATTTTATCTGTTCGATTTTATTGGAAGACAAGAATATTGTAGCTAAAGGCGGAGCGCAGGGTGTGTATTGCTTCGGACTAAAAAAAGAACGGGCTGGATTTGCGCTCAAAGTATTAAATGGATCTGAGGACGTCTGGCCAAACATTGTAGCATCTATTCTTGAACAAATACACTACAGCAATCATGACACCATAAAAAAGCTGAGAAGCCTGAGACCTTCCGTTATTCGAAATGATGCTGGAATAGAAGTGGGATCTATAAAGGAAATATTCCAGTCAGAGAAATTGCCATTAAATTAAGTAAATTCCAGCACTATTAAAGGAGATACATACATGTTAATAGAAGTGATCGCAGATACCCTAAGTGATGCGCTAATTGCCCAGGAAGCCGGCGCAGGCAGAATTGAACTGGTAACCGGTCTCTCAGAGGGGGGGCTGACACCAGGCTATGGTGTCATTGAAAGAGTGTGCAGGGAATTAAGGATACCCGTGAATGTGATGATACGTCCGCACAGCCGCGGGTTTTGCTATTCGGAAGAAGACATTGAAATTATGATTCAGGATATTAAAATATGCAATAAATCAGGAGCAGCAGGTGTAGTATTGGGCGTTCTCACACCTGACCATAAAGTACATAACGATCATTTAAAGCGGCTAATCGATGCAGCAGGTGGGTTGGATATAACTTTCCATAGGGCATTTGATGAGGCTGATGATCAATTTGCAGCTTTGGAAAGTCTAAAGCAGTATCCGCAAATTTCGAGAATTCTTACATCCGGAGGCCGGAGAAGTGCTGCAGATGCAGCAGAAAGACTAAAGAGCCTGCATGAGCTTACAGCAAATAGTCATTTAAAGATCATGGCGGGCGCGGGGCTTTCAATTGAAAATATCCGTGCATTTTTGGATGAGGTGCCTGTATCTGAAGTTCATTTCGGTACAGGAGTCCGTGTGAAATCCAGCTATGAGCATGCAATTGATCCTGAGAGGGTGCTAAAGGTAAAGAGAATTATCGGTGCATAATGGGGAAAGGGCTTTAGCGGAATGCAGCCTGCTGAGTAATGTGGTATTACGTGTGATGGGTTAGTATTTGTAACCCTTACTAAAATAAAAATATTGCAATAAAAAAATGACAGGTACTAATTACACCTGTCTTTTTTTATTACGAAAAGTCACTATTAAATTACATTAAATCGCATAAGATTTAAGAAGATAACGTTCTATAAACTCAGCTAATCCATCATTTTCGTGGTGTCCCGTAACAAAATCAGCTGCGGCTTTAACCTTGTCGCCAGCGTTCCCCATTGCCACACCAGTACCGGCGTTACGAAGCATCTCTATATCATTGGGTCCGTCTCCAATGGCTGCGACCTCATTTGGGCTGATCCCAAGTTCGTTAAGTAAGCTTTTGATAGCAGCCCATTTGGAAACATCAGGAGCAACCAGCTCAAACCCGTCATTCCATTCGATGACTCCTGCTTCCGTTTTAAACAAAGCGGATATTTCAGGACTTGGTGAACCTGTTCGAACACTATATTTAAGAACATCCTGATAAGTTGCCTGTCTTAAATCTCCTATATACTGCGGCGGAATTTGCCCAATTTGAGTCCAATAATCGATTTCTTCATTTGTTTCCTTACAATATAGCCCAGCTGCTGTGTGGATCATAACATTACATGGACTTTCTGCGGTCAGATGGTGAAAGCGTTCTTCATTCAATCTTACGGTTTTTATTTGCGTTGCTCTTCCTGTCTCTGCATCGTGAATAGCGGCACCATTCAAACAGATCATCGGAGTTTGTAACCCAATTTCTTTATGGTAGGGAGCAGTTACCTCATAGTGACGGCCAGTGGCCAGAAACACCATGACTCCCTGATCTATGAGCCGATAAATGGCTTCCATATTTCGGCGGGAAATGCAGTTTGAGGCTTTCAGGAGTGTACCATCCATATCAATAAATACTGCACGCATATTCATTTATACTGCCTCCTCATTCGTTGTTAAACCAATCATATCCTCTGAATATTAAATCCAGGTAAACTCAGTGTATAGATTACGTGTTTTTTATTTATCAAGCTTAAACATCCACAAAGAATAGAGGGATCGACTATGAATATTATTCGTGCTTGTGAAGCAAAAGGAAATATAAGAAATGAGATGAGTGTCATTTTTGTAGACGGCTTTTATCAATGGCTGAATTATTTTTCAAAGGATAAAGCTAAACTTTACAGGACATTTGCCCATATGTTTAATACAGAGGTCTTCTATACAACTGCAGTTGACAATCATATTTCGGCTATAGCCGCCTGTACAAACAATACACCTTCAGTGAAATTGAAATATAGTGAATTTAGAAAGCATCTTGGTTTAATCATGGGAAGTATTGCTTATATCATTCTCAGAAAAGAATTTGAGAAAAAACAATATCCGTTTCAAATTTCTGAAAATATGGGTGCTATCGAATTTGTGGCAACGTCGGTTAATTATAGAGGACAGGGTATGGCGGCAGAGCTGCTAAGGACCATAATGGATTCAACTTCATACTGCGAATATGTACTAGAGGTAGCAGATACCAATACAAATGCCATCAAGCTTTATGAAAAACTGGGATTTGCAGAGTTTATGCGTATACCTCAAAAGCATAGTGAAAAAAGTGGTGTCAATAATCTTGTCTATATGAAGCATGTGAAGGAGAAAGAAGTTGAATCCCAGGGCTAAGGGACGAGCTGAGAAACCGATGCTGTATATTCGATTGGAAACCATTTATAAAAATAGAAGGAATACGGTTAGAGTAATTTTCCGCGAAAAAGAGGCTTAATAGAAGTAAAGATATCAAAATATATCTAAGAAGGAGATTATTTATTATGGCATCTGTATTCAAAGAAGAGAAACTTTATCGGATCCAGGTAAGTAAACCATGCCGGGTAATAGGTATACTCGACAATGTATTTGGCGGGTTTTATCCTTTTTTAGACGATATTAAAGAAGAAAACTGGGGAATGATCCCGGCAGGCTGTGAAGGGTGGTTAATCAAAAAATGGGGACGAACATCCTTTTTGCCTGATGAAAACCAGAATGGAATCCAGCAATTCACACATACAAATCAGCCATTTGTGTTAATTCCATTTCATAAAATAAAAGACTCTTACAAAAAAATGAGCTAGTGGGAGTTGAAAATTAATAGGGTCATAGAAAAAAAGGAGAGGCTGCTGCAGTGATTAATGGCTGGATTCTTACACTTACTATCTTGCTGATTATAATCCCTTGTCTTTACTTTATTACCAGACATAAAAAACTAGCGGTTCAGGTATTTACTTTAGAGAGTTTTTTAAATGCACATCACTCGAATGGAAGTGCGGATACAAATAAAAGTAAATTGGATTCTATTAAAGGATTTTTTGATGAAGCCGATCATGCTGGGAACGGCGATGAAAGTAATACAGGAGACATCGATGATGGAGGCGACGATGGGGGAGAATGAGTGCCAGCAGTTTACCCGAAAATAACTTAGACCATGAGTTTCAAGGTACCCATTTGTGAAGGGCTTTTAGTCCCGCTATTTGAAAAACCTATGTTTTATTTTTATTAACTTTCTTAAAAGAAGGTTAATGTATGTAAAAAAATGGATTACGACCTTCTATTTCCGTTTGGATTCTTCTATGATTACTACTGTAACAAATATAGCAGCCAAGGAGGAATTTGAAATGAAAAAATGGTTATTAGCTATGATGGCAGTTTTAATGATTACAGGTGTGGCTACAGGCTGCAACAATGAAGAGGATCCTGAAGAGACTAACACAGAAGAAACTGAAGATACGGGAACTGAAGAAGGCACTGAAGAAGGAACAGAAGAAGGAACTGAAGAAGAAACAGAGTAAAGAATTAAATTCAAAGAAAGTGCGCCTTTTGGGGAAGGTGCACTTTCTTTTTGAATGATTGCGTAAATATTTCCATATGCAGTTTGACGAGACTGGCAGTTCCGTGCTACATTAATTTCATAATACAAAAAGGTGTGGTGAAGTATGTCGGTAGTAGGTGTCAACTAATTGTTATTAGTTGAATAAGGTGTTTATTTTCTGGTTTTAGCCAGTTTATTAAGAATGCCTTTTTTTCAAACATAAATTGTTTGAATACCTACTATAAGACTGCTTCCATTTCTAAATATTCGTCTAGCTTAAGACACTAAGCCTGCTTCAGGGTTTAGTTTGTTTATGCCTGTTCGAAATAGTACGCCCGCGGAAGCTTTCTGCCCAATTAATATTGGCGGTGGGGAAGGCTTTTGCGGGCTATTTTATTTGGAATGAGGCAGAGAAAATGAATAATATGACTTTTGAAAAATTACAATACCACGAATTGAAGAATAAAGTGAAACAGCATTGCGTCAGCAGTTTAGGGAAAGAGTTAATCGACCGGCTGCAGCCGAGTCCAAATGTGAAAGCCGTCCGCAATCGCTTAAATGAAACAAGCGAGGCCCGAAGGCTGCTGGACGCCGAAAAGCATTTGCCATTAACAGGCATTTCCAATATCACAAGCCATATTGAAAAATTGGAAAAAGGCATCATATTAACTCCCTCCGAGTTAAATGCGGTATCCGATTTTTTAAGAGGCTGCCGGAAAATCAAAAAGTTTATGGCTGATAAAGAATTTTTTGCTCCAGTCCTGTACACGTATGCGCTATCTATGACTGAATTTAGACATATTGAAGAAGAGATCTTATATGCGATTAAAGGAAACATGGTTGATTCCGGTGCCAGCAAAGAGCTGAAACGAATCAGAAATCACATAGCGAAAACAGAAGGGAAAATCGAAGAACGATTGAACAAGTTTTTGCGCAGCGGAGCAAATAAAGAATACATTCAAGAATCATATATCAGCAAAAAGGATGACCGTTTTACGATTCCGATTAAAGCATCTTTTAAAAATCAGGTAGCCGGAACCGTTATCGAAACATCTTCAAAAGGCTCGACTGTTTTCATTGAGCCTGATGCAGTTTCAAAGCTTAATGTTGAATTGGCGATGCTAAAATCGGAGGAGTCGGTAGAGGAATATCAAATATTAGCCACGCTTTCCGGAGCGATTCTAGAATCCATTCATGAGATCCGCATCAATATTGAATGCATCAGCCAGTATGACATGATTTTTGCGAAAGCGAAGTACAGTAAAAGTACGGACGCCATTGAACCGGAGATTAATAATCATGGGTATATCAAATTAGTAAGCAGTAAACACCCTTTATTAGAAGGAAATATTGTCCCGTTGGATTTTGAAATCGGGAAAGATTATAGAAGCTTAGTCATAACAGGTCCTAATGCAGGCGGGAAAACCGTCGTCTTAAAGACAATCGGAATCCTCACTCTTGCTGTCATGTCCGGGTTTCATATTATGGCGAAACCGGGAAGTGAAATCGCCATCTTTGATCATGTGTTTGTAGATATTGGCGATAATCAAAGCATAGAGAACGCACTGAGCACGTTTTCTTCCCATATGAAGAATATTTCAGAGATCATGAGTGCTTCCACGAATAATACGCTGCTGTTATTCGATGAGATTGGCAGCGGGACAGAGCCGAATGAAGGTGCCGCTTTAGCCATTGCCATTCTGGAAGAGTTTTACCATATGGGATGCATCACGATTGCCACTACTCACTATGGGGAGATTAAGCGTTATTCGGAAATGCATGATGATTTTATGAATGCTGCCATGTTATTCGACAGTGAGGAATTGAAGCCGATGTATAAGCTATTAATAGGTGAATCAGGAGAGAGCAATGCGCTTTGGATTTCCAGAAAGATGAATATCCGCGAACATGTCCTGAAGCGAGCGCAAATGTATATTGAAAACAAGGATTATAATCTGGAAGCAGTAAAAGAGAACAAAGTAAAGAAACCAGTGATAGAAGTAAATCAGACTGCAGAAGTATATCAATATGACATCGGTGACCGTGTGAAAATGATCAGCCAGGATGATTATGCCATTGTATATGAGCCAATAGATAAATTCAATAACATCAAGCTGTTCTATAAAGATGAAATAGTGGAAGTGAACAGTAAACGGATTGAATTGGACATTAAAGCAAGCGAGCTATATCCAGAAGGGTATGATATGAATACCTTATTTACCAGATACCATGAACGGAAGCTGCAGCATGATTTGGAGAGAGGTTCGAAAAAGGCGCTGCGAATGGTCCAGAAGGAGATTAGAAATAGAAAGCAGGAATAGTTTTACGAAGGCGATCTTCCACTTTTGGAGAGATCGCCTTTTCTTCAGGCTAATTATCTGACAGAATAATTTGGTAATCTGTCGCCGAAAATGCCGAGGTTCCGCTCATAAATTTGGAAGTTCGCCGATAAAATTGCGATTTCGCTCATAACTTTGGAAATACGCAGATAAAACTGCGATTTCGCTCATAACTTTGGAATTTCGCCGATAAAACTGCCGATTTCGCTCATAAATTTGGAAATTCGCCGTAAAATCTGCCGATTCGCTCAAAACTTTATAATTTCGCCGATAAAGCTGCGATCACTCGCCATTACACCATGTAATTGAAAATTCCTTACTTAGGCAAATCATTCACCTCATAGGCAGCTCGTATTCCGGATTCGATTGCCCCTTGAATCCATGTCCTGGTTTTGGATGTATGCTCTCCGGCAAAATGGACACGCCCCTCCGGTGAAACAATACCGGGGAACAATTCGGTTTCCTGTCCGGGTTCAAAGAATGAAAATCCCCCAGAAGCATATGGATTCAGTGCCCAGCTGTATGAAGCTCCTCTAACAAATTGGCTATAAACGATATTACCGTAAATTTCCGCCAGGTTTTTGAGTGCATATTGAATACGCTTTTCCTCCGGCTGACTATCCCATGTATGAGCCTCATCCGCCCAGGTATAGCTGGCAATAAGGATGGCAGGGCCGCTTGTGCCAATCCCATGACTTGGCAGATAGGTAAATCGAATCGGCTGGTCTGTAATGGTTTTGCCGCCAAGCTGGCCTGCTATTTCCCAAAACCGGGACTTAAACTCAATGGCAATTTTAGTTGCTGCCATATAATTAAGTTCGCGGATAGCTCTCCGCTTGAAATAGGAAAATGAATGAAAGGGTTCTAAATTTACAAACCGCATAGCTGAAAAGGGGATAGTGACAATGGCAAGGTCTCCGGTTATAGTGGATTGCTCTTTGGTTTGCTGATGGGATAATTGAATGGCCACGCTGTTTGTGCCCTGAATGATTCCCGTCATTTTTTGGTGGAGATGAATATCAGTTTTCAATTGAGGGAGGAAAGCCTTTGGCAATCTGTCCATTCCGCCTGTTATTTCATAGTAAGTTCCTGGAGCAGTGAAAATGACCAGCTCACGTAAAACTTCAGTGAAAGACATTCCCATAAAAGCTTCCAAATCCAGCAGCACACCGATCATATCAATCGCGCCAGCGGAAAAATAAAGGTTTAATATATAGCCAAAAGAGTATTTCTTATATTGGCTTTCTAAAATGGCCCAATTTCTTGCAGGATCTTTGCTGATAAAGTCAATAAAAGGCTGTAACGCTGTCAGCAGAAGTTCCTCAGCCGATCTTCCTCTCTCATTAGGATGAATGGGGAAATTTAATATGCCTGGATAGCGCTCATACACCTCAAGCCGAGTTTTGATGCCATTTGCGTAAAGTATATCCATAGGAGTGCGGTTTATAAAAACATTTATAGGGAGTTTGAATTTTTCTATATAGGATAAGGTCAGAGAATGGATATGAGGTATCCTCATTGGGCCTGCGTTAAAGTATAATCCTTTGCTGAAAGGGGAGCGCATAGTATAAACACGTCCGCCAATTCTGTCATTTGCTTCCAGAATAGTAATCTTATGCCCGGATTCCTTTAATAAAGAACCTGCCACCAGACCAGCCATACCTGAACCAACTATGACGATATGCTTTGGCGACCGTGTCTTTTGTAGGCCGTGATGAACCACATTCAGCATTTGATCATTCGTTAATTCCGGCTTTTTCTTCCAAGTCATCTCTCCGCCCCTTTGCAATAGGATTCATTGCAGTATATTCAGATTAAGGAATCACCATGTGTCATTATTAGTAAAAGGGCTAAAATTAGAATCTTGTCTTAATACTCCTTATGTGGCGTACAAGCTGAAAAAATTAAATCCTGCAGCTAGTTAGCCTAACCAAAACCATTAGATCATATATTGCCAAGTCAATAAGAGAATTATAGTAAGAAATATTGTCATAGGATTTGTTTGGTTGTAATTATCGAAAAATAGTTTATTTATTAAAATTTCCTTTATACTAAATAAAAAAGTTTTACAACTTAGTAGTTTAACATTTTTCAATTAGGATTGGCAGGTGCAGCGATTATGAAGTTATTAATTTCTGAAAGGGACCAGCATGAAAGAATAGCAATTGAATGGCTTATTTCAGCATACTCACTCCCAATACATCAAGTAGTTACAGCTAGCACGATGAAGGAAACGATGACATTGTTAGAAAAAGAAGCGCCTGATATTTTATATATTGAGATTGATATGATTCCGAATGAAAATTGGGCCTCTATGACAAGAATTGTCAAAAGATTCTGCAATAAGGTGATTTCAGTTTCGGCAGAAGCAACTTTTGAAAGAGCTAAACAAGCTCTTGAATGGCAAAGCGTTGATCTGCTTGTAAAGCCACTTGACCCGATTAAAATTAAACGCTGCCTTCAAATGGCCATTTCTCACGATGTACATCGTGAGCCAGCCGATATTGCATCATCAGTCTTAAAAAATAATCAGTATTCTTATCGTACTTTATTCTTACAGGATGAACTCTCGGAATCTGATGCATCCCTTATGCTTCTGCAAACAGAGAATCAAGGTGTATTAGAATTAAATGCATTCATAAGCTTTTACTCATTTATGGAGCCCCCGGTGATTATGCCTTTAATGGACGCTGTTGTCTGTGTTTTCAGAGGCACTAACGGGGGACTGAAAGAAGGGGCTTGGAAAATTTTAGGAGATTGGGAAGAGTTGAATTTTGAGCCGTTAGCAGCAGTCATCATCCCTGGAGGTATTGAAAGCGGTTCCGTTCATGAAAAATATTTAAGGGCAAGAAGCTTGTTGAAAGTGACTTTTTTTATTGGTTATAGACAGGTCATCTTTCCGAAAAATGGATATGAAACCTGGTGTGAAGTTGATCCCTTTTTGACTCCAAATGAACAACGTGAGTGGATAAATATGATGAACAGTTTTGATAAGCCAAAAATAAAAGAATGGATGCATGATGAATTTTCACATATTCATACACCTTTTCCAAATCCAGAAAACCTTCGTACAAGATTGACTAGTATTTTAGCCCAGATTAGGCGTTTTATGAAGACCTATAAGCTCGACAAACAACAATTGGAAAGTGATTATATGAAAATATACTCTGAAATATTAAACAATAGCGTTTTATTTCGAATCGTACAGGAAATGCTTTTATTTATCTATCAAATAATTGATTGTGCTCTTCAGGCAGAAGCAGTTTCTAAAAATGATGTAATAGAAAAAGGAATCAGGTTTATTGAATTAAATTATAGTAACCCAGATTTATCATTGGAGATAGTTGCTGAAGAAGTCGGCAGGAACCCTTCATATTATAGCCACTTATTAATGAAAAAGCACGGCACGCCTTTCCGGCAGATCTTAACTAATGTAAGAATTCAAGAGGCAAAACGACTTTTAACTTCTACGGAATTTTCAATTAAAGAAATATCGTATAAAGTTGGTTTCCATAACCCCAATTATTTTGCACGCCTGTTTAAAGAAACTACTTACTTTACACCAAGAGAATATCGATTAATTAAATAGTACATATAATTTCTCTGGTTCATCTAAAAAAAATATAGAAAACTAAAATAATTATAGATTTCCATGATAGACACAATTAAATATCAAATAAATGTATTGATGTTCAAAACGAAGGTGCATTTTTATCAAACGTTGTATAATTTATAATTTTCAGTAAATTAGCAGGAAGTTGGTGAGTACACCGTTTTAGTAACACAGTGTAATTATCTTACTAGGTATGAAGCTTTTTTAAAAGAACAGTTGCGAAGGGAGCACGGTAAATTAGGTAAATTCGGCAGGGCTGTTAAGAGAAAATCAAATCTTACTTACTTCAGGATTGTAAAACGGGGCCGAACCCTTTAATGTATTTTTATTTGTATTTAATTTGTAAAAGGGGGAATTGTCATGTCTTTAGAAACGGGTAAGCCAAGCAGTCCAGAGATAATGGTTGAGACAGAAAGGAAAACACGTAAAGGTGTTTTCTGGCCAGCGTTCCTGATTGTAGGCGGAGGGGCTATTCTGGGGATCGTAAACAACAAAATGCTGACTGACATTTCAATGAATGGTTTTTTAGGTTCATTACGAGGATTAGGCTGGCTTTATCAAATTATTTCTATAGTAGCTTTGGTCATTGTTGCACTGGTCACGTTCACAAAGCTTGGGAAAGTGCGGCTGGGGGGAGATGATGCAAAGCCAAAGTTTTCATTCCCTGTTTGGTTTGCGATGGCATTAACAGGGGGGATTGCAACAGGTGTTATCACATATGGGGTCAATGAACCCATTATCTATTTTGGGAATATTTATGGAGAAATGGAGCAAACCGGAATCACCCCAGGAACCACAGAAGCAGCAATTTTTGCAATGGGGCGAAGCTTCTATAATTGGAGCTTTATACCTTATGCCATGTATTCCTTAAGTGGCCTCGTTGTAGCGTACATGTACTTTAATCGTAAAAAATCTCTCTCGGTTACAGCCACGTTAATTCCCTTATTCGGAGACAAGGTGACAAAGGGTATTTGGACGAGCATCATTGATACTTTGTCGGTACTAGCCATTGCATTAGGTCTAGCATCTTCACTTGGTGCAGGGTTGGCTCTTGTTGGCTCAGGAATTGAGACAACTTATGGAATTCAGCAGGGACCTGTTGTTTGGCTGGTATTAACCTTCCTAATAACTGGTACATTTACACTTTCTGCTTTGAAAGGTTTAGATAAAGGGATTCGTATCTTATCTGATGTAAATGCAAAAATCTTTTATGTTATCTTAATTACTATCATAATTGTTGGTCCCACTCTATATATACTGCGCACTTCTACTGCAGGGATGGGATATTGGCTTCAGAATTTCTGGTCTTGGGGACTGGATCCTATAGACATGGGCGGGGAAGCGCTTGTCATGTGGTGGACTTTGTATGACTGGGCCATCTGGATAGCATATGCACCATTAATGGGAATTTTTCTGGCTATTATCTCGCATGGAAGAACCATTCGAGAGTTCATGCTGATCAATTGGATTTTACCCTCTGTATTTAGCATCATCTGGTTTGGAATCTGGGGAGGAACGGCATTATTCTGGCAGCAAAATGACGTGGTGGATCTGGTTGGGACAATAACAGAAAGCGGAGCAGTTGCTGGACTATGGGCTTTCTTAGCTAATTTGCCTCTAGGCAGTATATTAATTCCTGTTATCATGATAACCCTAATTCTTTCTTTTGCAACTGCTGCCGATTCCATGGTTCGGACCATTGCATCGTTATGTACCGAGAATATACGTCATGACGAGGAACCTGCTAAGTGGAAAAAGCTTCTTTGGGCACTTTCGATTGCTGCGATAGCATTTATCATGGTGGCATATGCTGGTGGAGCACAAGGGGTTGACGGAGTAAAATATTTAGCAGCCCTTGGAGGTTCAACAGTCCTCTTTATATTTGTACTTCAAGTCGCGTCCGCGATAAAGATGTTTTTTATTGATAAAGTTGAAAGATAGATCGCATAGAAATGGGGGGATGGAGAATGCATGCTAAAGATATAAGAAAGGTTGTCTTAGGCAATAGACTGACACTAGGAGAGGTTGTAGCGGTCGCCCGGTTTAAGGCTGATGTTGAATTTTCTGCAGTTTATCAGGTGAAGGTGGATAAATCTCGGCGTCTGTTAGAAAAGCAGATCGAGCAGGGGGAAATCATGTATGGTGTTAATACCGGTTTTGGAGCACTCTATACTCAAATAATCTCTCCTGAAGAAACTGCACAGCTGCAGAGAAACATTTTATTATCTCACGCAGCCTCTGTTGGTGAACCACTTCCAAAAGAAGTCGTAAGAGCGATAATGCTAATGGTTCTGCAAAATCTTGGCCAGGGTTATTCTGGTGTTCGTCTTGAAACTTTGGAGATGTACCGACAATTCTTAAATTTAAACTTGACTCCATTTTCTCCAAAAGAAGGATCGGTGGGATATTTAAGTCCAGAGGCTCATATCGCCCTTGTTTTAATAGGGGAAGGACAGGCTTATTTTGGCGGGGAGCTGATGTCGGCGAAAAAAGCGCTGCACCTGGCTGGGATTGAACCAATAACCCTTTCAGCAAAAGAAGGGCTGGCACTTACGAGCGGTACAACCAGTCCAACTGGCATGGGAGCACTGGCATTGTACGATATGTTAAAGGCAGCGGAGACCGCTGATATAATTGGAGCCATGTCTCTTGAAGTTTTAAAAGGAACAGTCCGAGCTTTTGATGAACGGCTGATTTCTGTACGACCGCACAAAGAACAGCAAGAAACAGCTTCCAACATACGTAAGATACTTTCAGACTCACATATGGCTAAAGCTTTTGAAAATTACCGTTTACAGGACCCCTTATCCCTAAGGGCTATTCCACAGCTGCACGGAGCTGCAAAAAAAACCCTTAATGATGCACATACAACAATTGAAATAGAGATGAATGGATGCAGTGACAATCCAATTTTATGGCCAGATAGTGAAGAAGGGGGTACAATCTCAGGCTGCAATTGTGATTCTTCCTATGTTGGCATTGAACTGGATTCTGCCTGTATCGCGGCAGCTGCCCTTGCCAAGATGTCAGAAAGGCGTAATAGCAGACTCATTAATGAAAAGCATTCCGAGTTACCCAATTTTCTAATTAAAAATGCAGGGTTAAATTCTGGTCTAATGATTCCGCAATATAGCCAAGCTGGTCTTTTAAATGATATGAAAATACTTTCCCATCCTGCAACAGCAGACAGCATTCCTACATGCGCTGATCAAGAAGATTATGTTGCGATGGGCTACAATGCAGCAAAAAAGGCACGAGAGGTTGCCTCAAAACTGGAATATGTGTTAGCAATCGAGTTGTTATCTATTTACACTGCTCACCAGTTAACTGACAATTATCCTTCACCAGGATCTGCAAGCCAAGCTGTTTTGGACAAGCTTGCTTGCTTTATCCCTAAAATGGAAGAAGACCAATATTTATATCCTTTTCTCGAAGGAATTAGAGATTTGATACATTCGGGTGAAATGATTCAATGTGTGGAGGATAAGCTAGGGAAGATTTTTAATAAAGAATTTATAAATGGGAATTTATGAAAAAACTAATTTGCATTTAATGAATAATAGATGGACTAAATACAGTTGCTTTCCCATGGCTAGAAAGGCTCCTGCTATAACAGCAGGAGCCTTTTGATATATTAGATATACTATTGGACGAACAACCCGCCAGCAATGAATAGCCCGGCAGCAATCACACCGCCAATCGCTGAAACCTTCAATTTGTACCGGGCATAATCAACTAAATCCATATCGAGAATCGAAGCAGTGGTAATGGTCGTATCTCCAAGCGGTGAGGTTAACGCTCCGAATGCCCCGCTTGCAAATACGGCTCCAACAGTAAGCGGAATGGAGGCGCCAGTCGAAACCGCCAGGGTAATTCCAAGCGGCATGAATAATCCCCAGGTTCCCCACGAGCTTCCAATAAAGTAGCCGACCACTGATCCGAGCACGAAGATGGCTGCTGGAGTCAGGAAGGCTGGCAGAAAGCTTCCAAGTGAATGCCCGATAAAGTCGGAGAACCCAAGATCCTCCGCCGCCAGTGTCAGCGCCCAAATCAGAATGAGCAGGCTGATCGCCTCCATCATCTGATTGCCTCCGTCATAAAAATGATAAAGAATTTCGTTCATCTTCTCCCGTCTAATTATGTAGAAAACAAAGGTTAAAACGAGGGTAATAAAAACAGCCAGCAGCATCACAAATGTAGCATCTGCCATGGAAAAAGCCTCAAATATTGTATTTGCGCCCTGTGCCATGCCATCCTGCCATAACAGGAACAAAGAAAAGGCAAGCAATAAAAAGACCGGGAAAATCAAATGCCATGGCTGGGCTTTGACAAGCGATAATTCCTTCTTAATTCCCATCCGGTGGAATTCATGCTCTTCTTCTTCCAGATCTGTATGGGCTTGCTCCTGCCCTTGCTTTTTTCTTCGCGGCCAGAATGTCTGAAAAATACCAATCAGCAGCATAATGATCGCGTAAAAGTTAAACAAAATACTTAATAAAAAAATCTCATATGCCGACATATCCAGGTTCAGCCCGCTGATGCCGCCTTCAACCAGAGACACCATGAAGCCTACAAATGCCGTTGCAACCGGAAGCAGCACGATGACTGATTCGGTTGAAATATCCAAAGTCATGCCCACTTTTTGCTTGGACAGGTTCATCTTTTTGATTAAGGATTTTATAATAGGCCCAATCATCATAATTCGAACCCTCGGCATCATGAAGGTGAAGGGGAGGGTGATCCAGATGAACAAAAGAAGACCGCGTTCTGACCGAATCCGCCTCCCGGCCCATTCGGAAAACCCCTTAATGCCACCCGCAATATTCATCATCCCGACAAGCCCGCCGAACAGATATAAAAATCCGACTATCTTGATATTCGTTTCATCGGATAGGGTCGTTACAATATAAGCCACCGACTGTTCCGTCCCCGCAAGCAAGTCTGCCGAAACTATAATGGAGCCTACAAGTATGCCCACTACCAAACCCGGCAGGATGTTCTTCAGCCAGATGGACATTCCGATTACGATTAGAAATGGTATGAGCGATAGCCAGGTGTTATTCAAGTTTATGCCCTCCAATGAAAATGCCGTTACTAAATTAGTATTGCCAGGGAAGAGGGGTAAATTCCTGAAATTTGACCGCTATTCATGATACGTCTACTCCTGTGGTGAAGGGTACTGCCAGCTATTAGCAGGTACATCCTTTTTTGCTTTAATAAATGAAACCCGCTGAATATGGGTGTTTGATTCAGTAACAATCCCCCATCCTGACACATATTTTGATGAAGAGAGTATCCGAAGAACAGACAGGATCATGATTGATTTCTGATGTTCTTCATTATGCCCCTTCATGTTGCTGGCACATTATATTAAAAAATTCGGAGGTATGATCATGAATGATTTCCAAAACGAACTTCAAATGCTGAATGTTGGTGATTTCCATGCGAACGAGGCCGTTCCGTGGGATCAGAACCAATACTATATGGATCAGGCTCGGCAATGCGGCGGGTTTGGCGGCTGCTTTAGCTGTTTTTTCTTTTTCTGCTTCAGCTGCTTTAACTGCTTTAATTGTTTCCGGTGCTCTAACTGTTTTAGATGCGGAGGCCGCTGTGGCGGGCGCTGCGGTGGCCGTTGCGGCGGACGCTAGCCTGTTTGGTATTTTCAGTTTTATAAGAAAAGGGAAGCCCCTCAGTATGGAGGGGCTTTTCATCTGAGTCTCAGACATATGAGACAAATCCCAATACATAGAATGATGGAGAAGGTATGTTTCATAAATAGGCATAGTTTACGGGTAAGGAGGAGCGAAATGAAAAATTTGACCCCTTCTGTGCGGCTGAAGGTAAAAAGGGACACGTTTTTTATCCCTGATCCAGCCAAAGGTGTGTATTTTCGGAATAATGCAAGCTCCTTCCGCATGGAAGGCAGCATGATCGATCAGTGGGTTCAAAAGCTGATGCCAATGTTTAATGGCGAGTATTCGCTGGGGGAATTGACAGCCGGCTTGCCAGGCCCGCATAGGAATCGGGTGTTTGAAATTGCAGAAGTGCTGTACCGTAACGGCTTTGTACGGGACGTAAGCGGGGACCATCCTCATCAATTGGAAGAGCATGTTCTTAAAAAGTATTCTTCCCAGATTGAATTGCTGGAAAGCTTTGGTGATTCGGGTGCATTTCGCTTCCAGGCCTACCGGAAGGCAAAAGTGCTGGCAGCAGGATCCGGGCCTTTTTTCGTTTCGCTGGTTTCTTCGCTGATTGAGTCGGGATTGCCTAAGGTTCATATGTTTATAACGGACCCTGAATCGACTAATACACAGCGGCTGAAGGAGATAGTCGCACATGCCCGGCAAATAGACCCCGAAGTTACTGCAGAGGAGGCAGCCCGCGAGAGTGAGGAAGATCATACCTGGGCAGAATTGATTCAGCCGTATGATTCCATTTTATATGTGTCAGAAGCAGGGAATGTTGAGGAGCTGCAGGTTATACATGCCGCTTGCAGGAAAGAGAAGAAGATATTTATTCCTGCTTTTATCCACAAACAGGCAGGTATGGCAGGTCCCATCGTGCATCCGGAATCAGATGGGTGCTGGGAGTCTGCCTGGCATCGCGTACATCAATCCGCGTTTTGCGAAGACAAGCAATTGCACACCAGCTCCTCCACGGCAGGAGCCATGCTGGCTAATTTGATCGTGTTTGAACTGTTTAAAGAGGTTACTGGATTAATCAGTGCTGAACAGAGAAATCAGTTTTTCCTGCTGAATCTAGAGACGCTTGAAGGAAATTGGCATTCCTGCCTGCCTCATCCGATCCTGACCGGAAATGCAGCTGTGGAATGGATTCAAGATGTTGATCAGAGGATCGGTCAGAGTTCCGGAAGAAATAATCCTGACAGCTTGTTTCTTTTTTTCAGCCAATTGACTTCCAAAGAATCTGGGATTTTTCATACATGGGAGGAAGGGGATTTAAAGCAGCTTCCTTTAGCGCAATGCGAGGTTCAGGCAGTCGATCCGTTGTCAAAGGGACCGGCGGATCTGCTGCCGAACATTGTCTGCACCGAATTGAGCCATACGGAGGCACGCCGGGAAGCGGGTTTGACCGGGATTGAAGCGTATGTGTCGCGGATGGCCGGCCGGCTTGACCTGCCTCCAAATATTGAAATAAAGGAAAATATTGTAGATTTTTCTGATCCAGCTGGAATTGGAGCAGGGGAAACATTTGCAGAGGGTGTTTTACGCGGGCTGGATAGGTGTTTGGAAAAGGAACTGGCTAAGCGTCAAGCGATTCAGAAAACAGTTGCTCCGCTGCGATTGAGTGCAGTAGATGATGAACGCTGCAGGTTCTATTTGGATGCATTGACAACGCTGCAGGGAACACCGAAAATCTGCCTGGGTGAGGAAGTGTCCGGCTTCCCTGTGGTCTGGGTAGGTACGAACCATCGCTGGTTTGGCAGTGTTGGCTTTAATATGACATTAGCTTTGAGGAAAGCGCTGCAGCATGCGATTATACAGGTGCAAAACCAAATGGGCAGACATAAGGGAACTGCAGTGGAGGCATCATCTGTGCTTCTGGAAGAAAATGAGCCTCAATGTCTAGTCATTCCTCCTTGTGATGAGAAGGAACAATCCCAGATCTTGCTGTATGCCAGACAGGTGCTGGAAGAGAACAGCAAGCGGCTCTTTGTCTGTGAATTTTCGTTCGAACCATTCTTGAAAGAGAGTCTGGCAGGGGTTTATGGGGTGTTCATACGAGAGGAGGAATCTCAGTGAGCGCTATCGTGGTAGTCGTGGGAGAAGGACTGCTGGCGGACAGCATATGCAAAGAACTGCCCGCCGAATATAAGGTAGTTCATCATGTGAATTTCGAGCCTGAACTGCCGGATGGGACTGATTTGATTCTGGTGGTGAACGATACCTGGATGCCTTCAGCTCATAAAAAGGCGGAAGAAGTGTCACGATCATCAGGTATTCCCTGGCTGAGAGGTTTTGTATCATTTGGAGAGGGTGTGATTGGCCCATTCGTTCACCCGTCCGAGCCGGGATGCTCACAGTGTGCGGACACTCGAAAACTTCTGGCAGGGCGTGACCGGGAAGAGATGTGGGAATTGCAGCAAAGATTCGAAGAGAGCAGCGGATTAAAGCGTGACGCATGGTCATCGCGCTCGGGACTTTTACAGATGTCCTACCTGCTTGCGGCAGAGGTGCACAGGGTCCTGGAGGACAGCTTGGCGGACCTGGAAAGGCGAATGTATTTGGTCAGCCTGAAAACATTTAAAACCTCTTGCCACCTCATTCTGCCGGATTCATTGTGCCAAGTGTGCAGCTCCCTGCCTGAAGATTCACAGGCAGCTGCAAGAATTACCATCAAGCCAAGTCCGAAAATAAGCGCAGACAGTTACCGCTGCCGCTCATTGGAAGATTTAGATCAAACGCTCGTCAGAAATTACCTGGATCCGAGGACAGGTTTATTAAATGGCAAAATGTATGATTTCACACCGCCTTTTGCGGATGTAGTCGTAAACCTTCCGATGTTTAGAGGGGACGAAGGTGTGGCTGGCCGCACTCATTCCTATAAAGTGAGCGAGCTGACAGCCATTTTGGAGGGGCTTGAACGTTCCTGCGGCATATCGCCCCGTGGAAAGAGGACAGCAGTCTATGACAGTTTCCGTAACCTGGAAGATCAGGCTCTTAATCCTTTAAAAGTAGGTGTGCATGCAGATGAACAGTATGCACGGCCGCACTTTCCATTTAAAAAATTTGATCCTGATATTCCGATGAATTGGGTATGGGGTTATTCGTTTTTGCAGGAGCGCCCGATTTTGGTTCCTGAGCTGCTTGCTTATTACAGCCTAGGGTGCGGGAATGGATTTGTCTATGAAACATCCAACGGATGCGCACTGGGCGGCAGCCTGGAAGAAGCGATCTTCTACGGTATTTTAGAAGTGGTGGAGCGTGATTCATTCCTGATGGCCTGGTACGGGCAGCTGGCCCTTCCGCGTCTTGATCCTTATTCCTCCAATGACCAGGAATTGCATCTGATGATTGATCGGGTGAGAACAGTGGCGGGATATGATCTGCATCTGTATAACGCGACAATGGAGCATGGAATTCCGAGTATTTGGGCGATGGCGAAAAACAGGAAGAAAAAAGGCTTGAATATCATTTGCGCGGCCGGAGCCCATCCCGACCCGGTACGGGCGGTAAAAAGCGCGGTTCATGAGTTAGCTGGAATGATGGGGACACTGGACGATAAGTTTGACGAGAACAAGACGGATTTACAGCAAATGCTGCAAAATTCTTCCCTCGTCGGCAAAATGGATGACCATGGGATGCTTTACGGTTTACCGGAAGCAGAGGAGCGCCTAAAGTTTTTGCTGGATGAAAATCGTCCGCTCCGAACGTTTTCAGAGGAGTTCAAGCGGGATAGGAGACATGCAGATCTGACAGATGATCTGCAGGACCTTCTTCAGGCATTGCACCGGCAAAATCTGGATGCAATAGTGGTGGATCAGACGACACCGGAAATAAAACGGAGTGGGTTGCATTGTGTCAAGGTTCTGATTCCCGGTATGCTGCCCATGACATTTGGACACCACCTGACACGTGTAACAGGGCTGGAAAGGGTGTTAAAGGTTCCAATGAATCTCGGATATGTAAAAGAGCCGCTTACACTTGAACAGCTTAATCCACATCCCCACCCATTTCCATAAGCCCTGACCGGGAGGTAAATAGGATGAATCCAGATACATTTCTGCACAATTTGCATTTTGATATTGACCAGATAAGCCCGCCGGATTGGGAAGTGGATTGGGACGATGCACCGCTTGCCTATAAGCTTTACCGGGGCTTGCCAGTTGTTCCCCTGTCGCTGGAGGTTCCCCTTTCTCTTGAAGAATGCGAGGCACCGGCAAATCCTGACCTTAGGAGAATCGGTCATTTTCTTTGGTATACCTTCGGCCTTAATCAGTTTAGCCAATCTGTCTCTCCAATGGGTTCCAATGAAGAGGCGGATGGGTTTATGCAGTCGCTTCGGCGGTCTGTACCTTCTGGCGGAGCGCTGTATCCTAACGAATTATACATGTTTCTGAAATTGGATGATTTGCCGGAGGGGATCTACCACTATGATGTGCTGCACCACCGCCTGGTGCTGCTGCGCAAGGGTAATTTCGATTCCTATATTGCCCATGCTCTTGGCAATCGCTGTGATGTGTCATCTTGTTTTGGGACTGTGTTTGTGACGACCATGTTCTGGAAAAATTACTTTAAATACAATAACTTTGCTTATCGTCTGCAGGGCTTGGATGCAGGTGTAGTGATTGGACAGTTATTGGAGGTTACAAAGAGGTTTGGTTTTGCAGCGGGAGTTTACTTTCAATTTCTTGATCGTGCTCTTAACCATCTCCTTGGACTGTCTGATCAGGAGGAAAGCGTATATGCCGTTATCCCGCTGTCAGTTGAACCGACCAGCTGGTTTGCGAACAGAAGCAGCAGGGACGAAATGGCCACTGCCTCTGATTTGTGCCAGGAAGTAACATCGATTGATAATAATTACTGCGTCAGATCCATCAAAGTGAAAGAATTTCCGATATTAACCAGCATCAATAAAGCATCCATGCAGGAATCAGCTAAATCGTTTCGTCAAATCATCACCCAAGAAAGCAATTGTGAAGGCCGGCATTTGACTCTTCCCCCTGTAAAAAGGATATCGTATGATTTGGCGGCAGTCTGCCGGGAGCGCTTTTCACCGGACATGGATTTCGTTTCAGGCAAGGTAAGCCAGGAGCAGCTTGCTGCACTGCTTCAGGAGGCGACAGAATCCTATTTGTATAGAAACGATTTAGATATGGCTCTAGAAAAGCGCGCGTCACGTGTAACTCTATATGTGTGTTTGAATAATGTCGAAGGGATTCCGGATGGGGCTTACTATTACGACCGCGATGCTCATTCACTAAGGGAGCTTAATCCCGGAGACCATCGGCTTGCGCTTCAATACGGAATGCCTGCTGGCAATGTGAATCTGTACCAAGTCCCGCTCTGCTTTCATGTGGCAGGGGATAAAGATTTCTATAGAACTACACTTGGGTACAGAGGCTATCGCATCCAGCAAATGGAAGCGGGCATGCTCGTGCAGCGGCTGCTTTTAGCAGCGACAGCTCTTGGGATGGGCGGACATCCGCTTCTCGGGTTTGATGTGAAATTGTGTGATGATATATACAGAATGGATACACAGGGAAAAACCAGTCTGATCCAAATCCCGATTGGCTTCTACCGGGCCCGACCGTGGCTGAGGGGAAATTTGATTAGCTAGATTAGAAGATGATTCTGCCCGCAGTAAAAGAATTGTCCCGATTAGCGGCCATCCATAATGAGGATTGGAAAATTCAATCAAACTGTAAAAAAATATTGTTAAATCTATTTTTAAAACCGTTAATAAAGATTTGACAAGGGAAGGCTGTTCCGACAGCCTTTTTTTATACTTAGTTAAGCTTGTGAAACATTGTACTTAACTATAGGGTGCAAGAGTTGAAGATCCAATAGGCTCCGGCTCTTTTTTCTTATTCAGCTAAAGAGCAGCATAAGTTGATTTAATTATATTTAAGTTTTACCTTGACCAAGTTTTCAGTTGATCTATACTTAGAGTGCTGATGGAAGAATATGGGGAGTGGGTCGATTTGGATACTAAGCTTTTCTTAGACAAAATAACTAATCTTTTTAAAGAAGAACTTAGGGATAATTTGTTAGGGATTTATTTACATGGATCTCTGGCAATGGGTTGTTTTAACCCCTATAAAAGTGATATCGATTTCTTAGTCGTTGTAAAAGAAAAGCTAACACCAGTAAATAATTCCAGGATCGCAAAATTAGCTTTATCCTTACATGATGAAATGTCTAATGAGCGCGGAATAGAGTTCACTATTATCTTAGAAACTTACCTAAAAAAGTTTGTTTATCCAACTCCTTTTGAGTTTCATTACTCCGATTATCACAGGGAGAAATATCGCACATATGAGAATTATTTTTGCGGGGGATTTGAAGATGAAGATTTAGCTTCACAAATCGTTGTTGCCTATGAGAGAGGAATAACACTGTATGGAAAACCATTAAGTGAACTTTATGAACCGATCGATAGTCAATATTACCTTGCCTCCATTCTGCATGACGTGGAGGGAGCTGCAGAGGAGATTATAAGCAATCCACCTGCGTACCTGACTCCTATGTACCTAACCTTAAATCTCTGCCGAGTTCTTTTTTTTATTAAAGAAGGTAAGATATCTTCAAAGCCAGAAGGCGGGGAGTGGGGATTAACTAATCTGCCTCATAAATATCTGCAGTTGGTTGAACATTGTCTAAATGAATATAATGGTGAAACATATAGTAGTGAGGTTGTTTCCCAAACTTTTTATGAATTCATTGAATTCATGCTTAAAAAAATAAAGCAAGAATCTTATTGAGCTAACTGGTGTTTATGTTCAAGAACAGATTCGAGCTGAGAAGGATTTTTGTGCTATAGAGGCAGGATTAAATTAACCGGCAGGAAATGACTCTGTTATCTTGAATATAAGACAGAAAGATGATGGCGGAGGAAAAGTATGATAACTGATTTAGAATTGATGGAGCATCATGTGAATGTGTTATTTAGACATGATAGTGAAAATCGAGTGACAGTTGTGAATGAACCACCTTACAGTGCAGCGCCAAAAATTTTCGTTGGTGCCACTAGAATGGGGAGTATTGTAAGGTATTCAAACTCTCTGGATAAGAGTATTGCAGAGAAGTTAGAGCAAGTTATACGAGCTAACTCTGATGATCATCTAGAAAAAATTATAAGGGCATTAAGCATTGACCATCTTTTAAATACTGTATGGATTGGGCCGGCGTATGTATTCCCTGATGTAAGGGACAGAACTTATTCAAGAGCAATTAAAGTAACACATGAAAACAAAGAAATTTTAAAGCCTCATTTTCCATATACATATGAAGATTTTGATTACAAGCAACCCTGTTTTGTAATAATTGAAGACAATATACCAGTTTCAATTTGCTGTAGTGCAAGGCAGACTTCAAAAGCCGACGAAGCAAGTGTATTTACACATGAAGACTACCGTGGAAGAGCATACGGTGCAGATGTTGCAAAGGCCTGGGCTGCAGAAGTACAAATACTAGGAAGAATTGCGCTATATAGTACTTCTAAGGACAACTTAGCATCTCAATCTGTGGCAAAGAAACTACAATTAGCCCATTATGGAACAGACATTCATATAAGTTGAGT
>NZ_CAXQGS010000058.1:0-56515 GCF_964223445.1 Cytobacillus sp. | reverse complement strand
GGCAAATTTGCAAATAGATGAGGGGGACTTGCAAATAGACCAGGCAAATTTGCAAATAGATGAGGGGGACTTGCAAATAGACCAGGCAAATTTGCAAATAGATGAGTGGGACTGCAAATAGACCAGGCAAATTTGCAAATAGATAAGTGGGACTGCAAATAGCCCAGGCAAATTTGCAAATAGATGAGGGGGACTTGCAAATAGACCAGTGGAATTCGCAAATATATAGGTGCATGCAAATAGTGCTCCTATACCTGCAAATAGCCCAGCCAAACTTGCCAATAGATAGGTAGAATGCAAATAGAGTCCACCAACCTGCAAATAGACGAGCAACCTTGCAAATAGAACAACCGAAATGACAAATAGATGAGCAAACCTGCAAATAGTCCAGCTCACGTACAAGCAAA
Organism: Cytobacillus sp.; assembly: GCF_964223445.1. Lineage (NCBI taxonomy): Bacteria > Bacillati > Bacillota > Bacilli > Caryophanales > Bacillaceae > Cytobacillus > Cytobacillus sp. Next base: position 56,108 of record NZ_CAXQGS010000058.1, on the reverse strand, counting down.
TCCCCTATTTAAGTCTCCAGACCGAGGCATAATCATCCTCCTTATTGGTCAAAAAAGGAAAAAATCATACTAAAATAAAGATCAGTGCGATATGATTAGAATAGTTTGAAAAGTTGGAAATAGGGAGGGTCTTTATGCTTTCACAATCAGTCATTCATGATGTTATTACAGTAGCCCTGGCCACTGGCGGGGATTTTGCTGAAGTGTTTGTTGAAGATCGTTTTACCAATAACCTCGCATTGCAGGCCGGTAAAATTGAGAGCAGCTTATCGGGCAGGGATTACGGGATAGGCATTCGTGTGTTTAAAGGGCTGCAGAGTGTTTATGCTTACACAACGGATGGTTCAAAGGAAGGTTTATTGAAAGCTGCGGGCAATGCTGCCCAGGCGATTAAAGGAGAAAAAATCATTCAGCCCGCACAGCTGCAAAAAGAAATCATTCCGGCAGCTCATCCTATATCTCTTAATCCGCGTGAAGTGGAGAAGCTTCGCAAAGTAGATGTGATGAAAAAGGCTTACGAAATTGCGAAAAACTATCATAATAGCATCCAGCAGGTTACGGTCAGGTATTTGGATGAAGAACAGAATGTGCTGATTGCCAACTCGGATGGGAAATTTGTTGAAGACCGCCGGGTGCGAAGCCGCCTTGCCATTCAGTCGATTGCTGCGGAAGGAAATCAAATGCAGCCAGGATTCTATGGACCTGGAGCCCATAAAGGCTTTGAATTCATGGAAAATCTGAATCTTGAGCATTATGCCAATGAAGCTTCCCGCATCGCGGTTACAATGCTTGGGGCAGAGCCATGCCCGAGCGGAAAATTGCCTGTTATTATCGATAATGAATTCGGCGGAGTTATTTTCCATGAAGCATGCGGACATGGCCTGGAGGCGACATCTGTGGCAAAGGAAAACTCCGTTTTTGCAAACCGGATCGGCGAAAAAGTGGCTTCAGATGTCGTTACATACATTGATGACGGCACGCTTGCCAATGAGTGGGGATCGATTACGATAGATGATGAAGGCGAAAAAGCCCGTAAAAATGTGCTGATTGAAAATGGGATTTTAAAAGGTTACTTGATTGATAAATTCGGCGGCCGCAGAATGGGCATGGAGTCAACAGGATCAGGAAGGCGGCAGTCCTACCGCTTTGCACCGACTTCAAGGATGACCAATACGTACATTGCAAACGGCAAATCCACTCCGGAAGAAATCATTTCAAATACAGAGTATGGAATTTATACAAAATACATGGGCGGCGGTCAAGTTAATACCACAACTGGCGATTACAATTTCGCTGTCATGGAGGCGTATCTTGTAAAAGACGGAAAAATCGGCAAGCCGTTAAAAGGTGCTACATTAATAGGAAATGGCCCGAAAACTCTTCAGCTGGTTGATATGGTGGGGAATAACCTGGACCACGGTGCAGGCATGTGCGGTTCACAAAGCGGAAGCATTCCTGTCAATGTTGGCCAGCCGATGATTCGCGTTAGTGAAATGACTGTTGGCGGCACAAAGGGGGGCGAATAATATGAACCTGCAGGAATTTAAGGAAAAGCTATTTCAGCTTGGCGGGCAGCATGGTTTTACAGATATGGAGCTTTATTATGAGAGAGAGGAAAAGTTCGCCTGCGAGCTGTACAAAGGAGAAATCGATTCCTACGACACTTCCGAAGTGTTCGGAACCTCCTTCCGAGGCCTTTACGAAGGCAGGATGGGCTATGCTTTTACCGAGAAACTGGATGAGGAATCCCTGTCTTTTCTAGTCGAGAATGCGAAGGAAAACTCTCAATTCATTGAAGATGAAGTACAGGAAGAAATCTTTGCCGGCAGCGAAAAGTATGAGGCAGGAAGCTACTATTCAAGCAGTCTTGCTGAAGTTACGATCGCTGAAAAAATAAATTTGCTTAAGGAAATAGAAAGGCAAATCTATGCATTTGATGAGCGGGTAACCGGGACTGATTATTTCATGCTGAGCAGCGGTGAAACAGAAAGGGTTCTCCTCAACAGCAAAGGTCTGAATCTCAGTGAAAAGACCAATCATGCCGGCATTTATATATCAGTTATCGTTAAGCAGGGAGATCTAGTGAAGAACGGTGAATACTCCAAGTTTACGAGAGACTTTTCCATCTTGAATCCCGAGGAAATTGCCAGCCATGCCGTAGAAGAAGCATTATCTCAGCTTAATGCCAGAAGTGCTGAAAGCAAGAAATACCCTGTATTATTGAGAAATGATGCTGCCAGCGCTCTGCTTCAGACATACATCCCTATCTTCTCAGCGGAAAATACACAAAAAGGGCAATCGGCTTTAAAGGGCAAAACAGGTGAAGTCATTGCAGCAGCGTCATTGAATATAGTAGATGATCCATTTTTAGAAGCAGGTCTGCTCAGCTCTAATTTCGACAGCGAAGGGGTCGCCACTGCCAGAAAAGATATTGTGAAAGACGGCAGGCTTGTTACCCTGATGCATAACCGCAAAACAGCTCAAAAAGATGGAGTGGAATCGACAGGCAATGCCTACAAAGCTTCTTATAAGAGCGCTCTAACGGTAGCTCCAACGAACCTTCATGTCATTCCATCTGATCAAAGCTATAATGAGCTGGTATCTTCGCTGCCGGAGGGCATAATCATAACCGAATTATCCGGCCTCCATTCCGGTGCCAATACCGTATCAGGTGACTTCTCCATTGCGGCCAACGGCTATTATGTTAAAGACGGAAAAGTGCAAAATGCAGTAAACCAAATGACGATTGCCGGAAACTTCTATGAGCTATTGAATAATATTGAAGCCATCGGTTCAGACCTGGAATTTTCGATGGGATTCATGGCCACAGGCTACATTGGTTCGCCATCTCTATTAATCAGGGAGCTGGCTGTGACTGTGGAGTAAGTCAAGAGCGCATCACCAAGTGGTGCGGTTTTTTAAAAAAATTTCGTTTTATTATAGGGGGACAAATAATGGGAAAGATTATTGAAGCCAAAATTGGCGACGCAGCGAAAATATTATCCATACAAAAGCTGGCATATAGAAGTGAAGCAGAACTTTATGGGGATTTTAATATAGAGCCATTAAAGCAAACCGTAAGTGATGTTGAAAAGGCTTTTGAAGATTATCTAATTTTAAAATACATAGAAGATGGAGAGCTAGTTGGCTCTGTTAGAGCATATCAAAAAGATAGAACATGCTATATAGGAAAATTAATGGTGCATCCAGACTTTCAGAATAAAGGAATTGGAAAAGCACTAATGAATGAAATCGAACGTCAGTTTAATGTGGAACGATTTGAACTATTTACCGGCAGTGAAAGCGAAAAAAATATTTGTTTCTATGAAAAGCTCGGTTACGCGGGATATAAGAAAGAAAAGCTGGATAGAGAAGAAACCATATTTATTTTTATGGAGAAGTTAGCGAAAGCAGGAACAACTGCTTTTAAAGGTTAAAAAGGAGGTCCGAGAAATGAAAACTCTTGAAGCAAACCGCCTAATTCTTCGCAGCCTTATCCTGGACGATGCACCTAAGGTTGAAGAATATGCAAGCGATTATGATGTAGCCAAAACAACACTAAATATTCCCCATCCTTATCCTGAAGGTGGAGCAAAGGAGTTTATTTCGAGCATCCTCGAAGCAGAGAGAAACGGTAAAATTGCGATTTTCGCCATTACAAAAAAAGAGGATAATAGCTTAATAGGCCTCATCAATATTACAGGCACTAATGCAAACAGAAGAGCAGAAATCGGCTATTGGATCGGCAAGCCTTTCTGGGGAAAAGGATATGGTACAGAGGCAGCCAGGACAGTTATTAAATATGGTTTCGAAGAGCTGAATCATAACCGCATTTATGCCCTTGCTTTTACGGACAATCCCGGATCATGGAGGATTATGGAGAAAGCAGGAATGAAGCATGAAGGAATTTTGCGCCAGCATGCGATGAAAGATGGCAGGCCGGTAGACCTGACTTATTATGCAATTTTACGGGATGAATACTTAGGGTAAGGTGCCTGCATTTGAATCCTGATCTGCAATATGTTTCAATGGAAGCAAATCTTTAAATATGGAGGTTCATGTGCGGATCCTTGCTTCCCATCCTTTTATAACAGTCACCCGTAAAATCGACTGGAATCAGCAGCAATACATTGAAAAGGAACTCTATCTTCATTTATTTGAAGATCACATCCTTTCGCCAACGGATAAATTTCTGATTGATGAAGTTTGGGATATGTCATACAGATCTTCCAATTGCGAAATTGGTTTCCTTTATCTTCATACCAATCGGGGACTATTCTCTTTTCAAGTAAAGTCAGCGCCAAACCAGTTTATAAATCTTTACAGAGATTTAAAAAAGTAACAAAGCCGGAATTGCATACACAACAATTCCGGCTTTGTTATTAGGCCTGTTCTGTCAGGCGTACAAGCATATGGGCCAGCTTATGCTTTTCTTCATCATTGCCAGCTTTCCATAATTCTTTCAGGAGCTGTTCTTCACGGTTTTTTGGTTCCACATTTTCAGCCAGGTAGCCTGCCACTTTTTCCGCTGTTACCGCAAGCTGTTCCTCATTTAAGCCCAGCTTTTTGCCAAGCTCGATTCTTTCAGCCAGATAGCTTTTAAACTCCTCGAAGCTGCTTAAAATATCTTCCGCTCTTTCATTCGACATCTTGGCCATTGCGCTCTTGATATTTTTTGCATCCAATTCACCATCTTGTTTGATTACATGATCCTGTTCATTCATTTTTATAGACCTCCCAAAGGAACGTTTTCTTATTAAATATCCCTTTGGGGGCAAACCTAAACTTGTTTAAATCTCGCTGGACGGAGATTCCTGAACTGCTTTCAATTTCTTGAATTTTACTTTTGACAAAATAACGCCAATTTCATATAGCCCGATAAGGGGCACAAGGACAAGAATCTGTGAGAATAAATCAGGCGGTGTAATAAGAGCTGATACGACAGCCATGATCAAATAAGCGTATTTTCGCATCGAGCTGAGCATGACTGGGGTGACAATGCCGATCGTTGTCAGAAACAATAACAGCAAAGGCACTTCAAACAGAAAACCAAAAGGAATGGTCGACATCAGCAGAAAAGAAAAATACTCCCTGGCAGTGATCATCATCGCAAAATGTGATTCACCCAATAGCATTAGAAACTGATAAATAGCAGGGAATATAATAAAAAAGCCGAAGCAAAGACCGCCGATAAAGCTGAAGAGAATGGCCGGAAAAAACATTAAGGATACTCTGCTTTCTTTTTCCGTTAATGCCGGCTTTACAAATAGCCAAATCTGATAGGAGATAAAAGGAAGCGCAAGTCCAAGGCTTATGCTTCCTGCAATTCCCGTATACAGCTTAATGACATCCAGCGGTCCAAGCATGACAAGCTCATGATCATTCGCGAGCATGGGTATCAGTCTGTTGATAAAAATCAGACATAGGGCAAAGCTGGCTATAAAGAAAAGCAGTGATCGAATCAGCACTTTTCTAAGATCCGTTAAATGCTCTACAAGGGTTTGTTCTTCCGTTTTCAATCTAAACCCTCCTATTAAAGCGGTTTATCCTTCCGATCAGCCGTTTCAATAGAGCGAGTTTTTGAATCGGGTTCATCGTCGTCGCTCATAATGTCTCTGGCTGATTTCTTGAATTCTGATAAGGTCCTTCCAAAGGCAGACCCGATCTCAGGAAGCTTTTTTGGACCAAAGATAATTAAGGTAATAACAAGGATAATAATCAATCCGGGAATTCCTATATTTGAAAGCCCCATGATGTTCACTCCTTTTTGTCAGATTTAAAAGGTATCCTTTATGCCAGAAGGCCGCCTTCTTTGCTGTATTTGATGATTCCTTCGGCAGCACGGTAGGCGAGTGCCCCAACTGTTCCTGTCGGATTATACCCTCCGTTGTGAGGGAAAGCGGATGCGCCAATGACAAATACATTTTCTGCATCCCACATCTGCAGATAGTTATTTACAGCTGAAGATTCGGGCTCAGCCCCCATGATCACGCCGCCGGTATTGTGTGTTGTCTGATAAGGGACGATGTCATAGTGCTCCAGCTGCTGCCTGTCGTTAATTTTTGCCGGTCCCATTTCCTTCATGATGTTGTCTGTGATTTTTCCAATATAGTTATAAAGATTCTTATCCTGTTCCGTGAAATCATATGTCAGGCGAAGCAGAGGGAGCCCGTAAGCATCTTTATATGAAGGGTCCAGGTCCATATAGTTGTGCTGCACAGGCATGGAAGCCCCCTGTGTTCCAATGCTCAAGGCTCTGGTGAAATATTTAATGGAGTTCTCCTTGAACTTGCTGCCCCATTTCGGTGTATCAGTCGGAACCATATTATATTGGATTGGTCGGTATCCTGATTGGTTGATCGAAATGGAACCGCCATGGATGAAGTTAAGATCGGAGTGATCAAAATTGTCTCCATTGTAATCATCCACAGTTGCACCAAGAGCACCTGCACCCATAAATGTATTAAATTGCTCTTCATCAAAAAATCCCGCTGATCCAGGAAGGATTTGGTAGCAATAATTCTTTCCAATAACTCCTTTGCCTGTGTCAGGATTATAAGGGCGTCCAAGTTTGGATGTCAGCAGCAGGCGGGTGTTATTCATGACATAGCTTGTCAGAATAACCATTTCTGCCGGCTGGATGAATTCTTCCTTTGTTTGCACATCCACATAGCGCACACCGGTTGCTTTTTTGCCGTCATGAATAATTTCTGTTACATTTGCAAAGTTGCGGATATCTACATTTCCAGTTTCTTTCGCAAATGGAATGACGGCCACGGTCGGATCTGCCTTGGCTCCATATTCACAGCCAAAACGTTCACAGAACGCACAGTACTGACAAGGAGCCAGCTTGGCGCCATATTGGTTTTCATAAGCCTGGCTCATATTGCCCGATGGCATATGGTAAGGTTTCATCCCCAATGACTTCGCTGCTTCTTTAAATCTAGCCGTAATGGGCGTCTCCTTCATTGGGGGATTCGGGAACGGATTTGCTCTCTTCGGTCCTAACTCGCCTTCTTCTCCGCTAATCCCTGCTGCTTTTTCAAATTCGTAGAAATAGGGCTCCAATTCATCGTATGTAATACCCCAGTCCTGAACTTGAAGACCTTTAATTTTTGCTTCGCCATATTTTTTTACCGTCTGTGATTTAATTTCAAAGTCATAGGGCAAAAAGCGGAAGGTATGCCCATTCCAGTGAACACCGGATCCTCCTAAGCCCTCGCCAAGCAAAAAGGAGCCAAGCTGACGCATAGGAAGAGATCGTTCCTTCCCATGGTTGCGGAACGTGATCGTTTCTTTTGAAAGATCCTGCATTAATTCATAGCGGATTCCATATCGGAGTTCATCATGGACAACATAGTAGTCCTTAACTCCGCGCTCTTTTCCCCGCTCCAGACCAACTACTTTTAACCCCTGTTTTCCAAGTTCAGCCGCAATGATGCCGCCTGCCCATCCGACTCCTACAACGACTGCATCTGTTTTTGGCAATGTTTTAGCCATGTTTACCACTTCCTTTAGAGATAGTACTATTTGGTATATGAATGGAGACTGTTCGGTTTAATTTCAACAAATTTTTCAGACTCTATTTGATTGATATAGCTCATTTGATGGCCAGGAAAGTCTTTCATTTTCCAGCCTTCCATATTCTTGTTTCCGGCATAGGCAGGATCTGCATAGACGCCTTCAATAGTTGCTGCCCGGAGAATATTAAAAAATGTCCTTGAGGTAACACCCCGAAGCTCTACTTTATCTTCCTCAAAGGCCGTAAGGATTTCATCCTGCTGTTCACCCTCAAGTTCAGCGAAAGGCTTTTTGAACTTATCATTGCTGTAGGTCTGCAGGGCGACAAGGCCGACATCAAAGACTTCATGCCGTTTTAAAGGGGATTGGTAACCCTGAAAGTTTGAGCCTGGGAAGAATGGGCCCTGCATATATTCCCTTGTATTGTTTCCCCATGAGCCCGCAAGCTGATGGTCGATAAAAAAAGGAACATCCAAATCATTAGCACCAGGGCCATTTTCATCCTTTGGATAAATTCTTTCAACTGCAGCCTGCAGAATTCCGAATATTTCAGGGTTTGTGAAATATAAAGGTGACTGCTGGTAGGCAACCTGATTATGCCCGTTTGTATGGGCATTCTCTTCTGTTGCTGTACCGTCTTTATTCATGTTGGCACCAATTAAGCCGCCAAGAATGCCGCCTCCTACCAAACCGCCGGCAACTAACCCGGAATTGCGGATGAATCTCCTACGGGACATGGTTGATTCTTGTTTTTGTTCATGTTCAGACATTTACCTAGAAACCTCCTTTTATTTGCCATTATGGTGAAAAACATACATGTCTAAACAATGATCAGGAATTTTTTTGGGAGATAGGGAGAAAAGAAGAGGGGAGAGAAGGGGATATATGAGGCATTAAAAAAGATGCAAACCGATTGGTCTGCACCTTTTTTAAGTCCGATGACGGACAACCTGAGGATTATGATTTGCATAGGGCCGAACCGATTTTAAATATATCGGTTATAGACGAGAGTGCCTTTCGAACGCTCTGCAAACCCTCCCTGGTTTCTTGCAATGCCAATGACGAACCTTGAAGTCGCTGTTACGCTTTTCATCGTCAACCAGTCCCTTCTGTTTTGTTATTGGCCTTGCATTATTTGTTTACCCCGTGTACTTGTCTTAAAACCTTTTTATTTAAAAAATTGGAGTTTCTTTCTTTAATAGATAAAATGAAAGAAAGGAAGTGAACGCAATGAATACGAAGAAAGAAATCCGTGAGTACATATGGAATTATCTTGAGGAGAATAAGCTTGGCCGCTTTCCGTTTCCTTTAAAAAATAGAATCCCCAATTTCAAAGGAGCTGAAAAAGCGGCTGCATTTATTTTTAAGATGCCTGAGTATAAAGAGGCAAAGGTAATTAAAGTAAATCCTGATTCTCCGCAGCTGCCGATCCGCACTCAAATTTTGAAAGATGGAAAGACATTGCTGGTGCCCACTCCAAGGCTTAAAGCTGGATTTATTATGGTAAAGCCCGAATGGGTACCCGCCGGGGAGGAGCGGAAAGCAGCGAGCCTTAAGCATATCCGCTCATATGGAAAAGAAGTTCCTCTCACAGAATTGCCGAGGATTGATTTGTTTTTTGCCGGATCTGTGGGCCTTCATCGGGATGGCCGGCGTGTCGGAAAAGGGGAGGGCTATGCTGACCGTGAATATGCCATCATCAGAGAGCTGGGAAATCCGGAAATCCCTGTGATTGGAACAGTCAACAGCGTCCAGGTTACAGAGGCAGATATCCCGAGGGACCCGTATGATTTGACCGTCGACTGGATTGCAACCGAAAAGGAACTGATCAGAACCAATACGCCATATTCAAAGCCAGGCGGCATTCAATGGGATCTTGTAACCGAGGAACAAATGGAAGAGATGCCGGTATTGCGTGAAATATGGGAGATCACAAAAGAAAGGCAGCCAGGTAATTGACTGCCTTTTAAGCTTTAACTTCGTCCATTTTCTTTAGAACATCATTAATCTTTGCGTGATCTTCAGGTGATTCATCAATATGCTTCCATAAAATTTTTCCCTGCGGAGAGAAAAGCCATGTCCCGCCCTGAATGTAGACATCCTGGGTCTTCATGGATTTCATGACAAACTCCTTCTGTTTTTCATTATCAGGGAAAAACCTTTTTACCTTGCCAGTAATAAATCCAAAAGCTGCTTTTGAAAGAAGCTTCCACTTTGGCATCGTTTTATGTCCCATTCCTCTATAAGCTTCCCGGGAAGGATCGCCAAGGATCGGGAAAGGGAACGGTCCGAATTGCTCAAGGAATTGATTGATGAAGGTTCCTTTGGAAGGAGCTACGACAATGACCTGAAAACCTCTGGATTCCCATTCACTTATGCGCTCGCGCAACTGCGCAAGATATTCTCTGCAGACCGGTCAGCCAAGGTGGCGGACGAAAACAGCCATTGTGTATTGGCCATTAATGGCCTGTTCAAGAGTAATATTTTTATCAGGATTTTGGGTTTCTAAAATATAATTCATTATTATCCCGCCTCTCGGATTTTACTTCTGATCATACCTAAACTTTTTAAAGGAATAAAGAAATGCGGCTTGCACATAAAAAAACAGGAGGTCGCACTCCTGTTTAGTCCCTGCTCCCCAAAATTCCAAAAATGCGAAGAATATTAATGAACAGGTTGATAAAATCAAGGTATAGGTTAAGAGCCATCAAAGGCACTTCTTCCGGTGACACTCCATAATGCTTCATGCGGTTAAAGTCGAATAGCACATATCCGCTGAATACAAGCACTCCGATGAAGGAGAATGCCAGCATAGCATTAGAGCTTAACGGCCAGAAGATGCTGAAAATCGAGATTGCAATAAGGGCAAGCAATGCTGCCATCAGCATGCCGCCAAGGAAAGATAAATCCCGCTTGGTTGTCGTAGCGTAAACGGCCAAACCTGTGAATACAACCGTTGTCGCTGCAAGTGCAACCAGTACGGGGTTCGGGCCAATGGCAGCCAGGTAATGGGCAACAATTGGATAAGTCGTCATACCGGAAATAAATGTAAATACATACAGGAATGGATAACCAATAGCCTTTTTGCGGCGAAGGAGGAAAGCGAAAAGCAGCATTCCGAGTTCAAGAATCATGAGCGGCAAAAATAGGGCTGGAGGGATGAAGACACCCGCCATCGTTCCGATAAAAGCAATCCCCAATGATAAGGCAAACGCCCGTAAGACAGAAGGCAAATAACTGTTATTTGCAGTATGCTGTACATACATTTTTTCATTTCTCCTCTAAAATCATTTGTATATGTATATACGTCAGAACTATTGTTTAAGTTTCATTTTTTATTTTGTTTTTAAAAGGTCTCTTATTTCAGTTAAAAGCTCAACGTTTTTATCCACTGCTGGTGCAGGCTTTGCTTCTTCTTTCTTTTTGAAACGATTGTTGATAATCCTGATAAAGACGAAGATTGAGAATGCCACGATGAAGAAATCAACCACATTTTGTATGAATAAACCGTATTTGACTTCCGCGCTGCCGACCTTTATCATCAGATCGCTAAAGTCTACTCCGCCCATCAGCAATCCAACAAGCGGCATGATGATATCATCTACAAGAGAAGATACAATCTTTCCGAAGGCAGCTCCGATAACAACCCCGACAGCCAAATCAAGCACATTTCCCTTTAGGGCGAATTTTTTAAACTCATTCCACATAACATGTCACCTTTCTTTGAAAAATTACCGTAATTATACTATGAAGAATAAATGAAAACCAGATAAGGAAGCCCCTATTGACAGAAACAGGCTTTTTCTCTATAGTAACAATGACAATTATATTTCGAATATTCCCGTGCGAACGGGAGAGGTTCATAGCTTCACCCTCTATAAAAAACTATGGCTTTGATTATACAATAATCAACCATATCCATAAGAGGATATGGTTTTTGTTTTTTCAAGCTGTACTTTTTGGACCTCTCCTTAGGATCAGCGGGATCATATAAAGGGAGGCTTTTTTGATGTCAGGAAGAAAAGATGAGGAATTAACGGATATTACACTATTGGGAAGTCAGGGTACAAACTATCTTTTTGAATACTCGCCTGAGATTCTGGAGGCTTTTGACAATAAGCATCCAAACCGCGATTATTTTGTAAAGTTTAATTGCCCTGAGTTTACGAGTCTTTGCCCTAAAACGGGACAGCCGGATTTTGCGACCATCTATATCAGCTATATTCCGGATCAGAAAATGGTAGAGAGCAAGTCATTAAAGCTGTATCTTTTCAGCTTTAGAAATCATGGCGATTTCCATGAGGACTGCATGAACATCATTATGAATGATCTTATTGAATTAATGGATCCCCGCTATATTGAGGTTTGGGGCAAATTTACGCCACGTGGAGGAATCTCCATCGATCCGTATTGCAACTACGGAAAGCCTGGGACGAAATATGAAAAAATGGCGGATTACCGTTTGATGAACCATGACCTTTACCCGGAGACAATTGATAATCGTTAAGACCACAGCTTGCTTAAAGTGCAATTTTAAAATAATATCAAAAAAGGCAGAGCAATCTGCTTTTTTTGTTGCAGAAAAAATACATAAGTGGGATTATATTTAGGGAATATTCTGTATTTTTGTGAGCGTTACTATAAAAAAGCTCTGAAGGGGGACAAAATGAAGAAAGGCATACATAAAAAAGATCCGCGCTTCAAAATCGCAGAGAGAGAAGCATGGATTGGCATTGGTCTGGTACTCTTCAATTTTGTATGGTGGTATGGGTTTGCCTACGGGATGGGATCAAGGCCCGCAGATGAGTATACATACATAATGGGGCTGCCTGCCTGGTTTTTCTGGAGCTGTGTGGCAGGGTTTGCTGTAATGGTGATTCTGGTAACAGCAGCTGTTAAGTTTCTGTTTAAAGAAGTTCCCTTTGAAGAAAATGAAGAGGGGAGAGAATCCGAATGAACTGGCAGGTTATTGCTCCTCTTTTCATCTTCTTAATCATTATTTTTCTCGTCGGCTTATGGTCCAGCAGAAAGATTGATACCGGAAGCTCGTTCCTGCAGGATTACTTTCTTGGAGGAAGGCAGCTGGGCGGATTTATTCTGGCTATGACCATGATTGCAACCTACGGAAGTGCCAGCAGTTTCATTGGTGGGCCGGGCGTTGCATACACACAGGGGCTTGGCTGGGTGCTGCTTGCGATGTCACAGGTTGTCACAGGTTATTTCGTTCTCATGGTTCTGGGGAAAAAGTTTGCCATTACAGCAAGAAAATATAATGCTGTGACGCTCATCGATTTTCTAAAAGAAAGATATAACAGCAGATGGGTCGTCTGGCTTTCCTCTCTCAGCATCATTATTTTCCTGTTTTCTGCCATGGCTGCCCAATGGGTTGGCGGAGCAAGATTAATTGAGTCACTGACAGGATTAAGCTATTTATCTGCTTTATTCATTTTTGCAGCTTCCGTTATGGTCTACGTGGTGATCGGCGGCTTCCGTGCTGTTGCCGTAACTGATGCCGTCCAAGGGGGAATCATGTTCATCGGCACTATGATCCTTCTGATTGCTGTTATTGTGGCAGGCGGGGGAATTCCGAATATTATCAGTGACCTGTCTTCAGAAAACCCGAATCTGATTACACCATTTGGCTTTGATGGCGGGTTGACTCCTTTATATGTGTCCTCATTCTGGATTTTGGTGGGAGTGGGAGTTGTGGGACTTCCGCAGGTAGCCGTGAGGGCCATGTCCTATAAAAATGCCAGAGCCATGCATAGGGCCATTATCATCGGAACAATAGTAGTCGGCTTTATCATGCTTGGCATGCATTTAATTGGCGTATTTGCCCGGCCAATTCTTCCAGGGATTGAAGTGGGGGATAAAGTCATGCCGATGATTGCGATGGAAGTGCTTCCTCCATGGCTCGCGGGGATTGTACTGGCAGCACCGATGGCTGCCATCATGTCAACAGTGGATTCCCTGCTCCTTCTGGTCAGCTCGGCGATTGTGAAAGATGTCTATATTAATTACATTAAGCCTGATGCCAAAGAAGCTGCCATCAAAAAACTGAGTTTTGCGGTTACTGCTCTGCTTGGCATTCTGGTTTGCATCATGGCTCTCAGTCCGCCCGATTTGCTGATCTGGCTGAATCTCTTTTCTTTTGGGGGACTGGAAGCCGCCTTCATATGGCCTGTTGTGCTGGGCCTTTATTGGGCTAATGGAAATAGATATGGTGCAGTGGCCTCGATGATAACCGGAACGGCCACCTATATTTTATTCCATACTTTTTATCCAAATGCATTAGGCATGAATACAGTCGTATTGCCTATTGCTTTGTCACTGGCGGCTTATGTAGCAGTAAGTCTATTTACGGAAAAATCAGCATCAGAATCTGCAGAAATTTAAGCAAGAGGCTCCGGAGACTATTCCGGAGCCTCTTGTATGTAACGGCAAAAGGCTGATAAATAGGGAACGGAGCGCTTCAATCAAACGTTTGATTGAAGCAGGAGAAGAGTCATATATAAAGGATACGGGAGGAAACCCTTGTTTTTGTAAAAAAATGAGCATATTGATAGGTTTGTAGAAACGATCCCTATTTGTTACACTTAATTAGTTGAAACGTAATTGTAACATTTGACTTTAAATGGAAATGTTTTTATAACATTAGGGAGAATATAATGAAAAATTTTATAAATATGATTATGATTGCCATGCTATCATCCGTTATAGCAGGCTGCTCAAGTGAAATAAACGCATCTTTAAATACAGAAGAAATAAAATTTAAAAAAGAAGATAAAGTGGAAGCTGAGCAAAATACATTAGCTGTAAAAGAGGACGGAAAAGAGAAAAAAGATACTGTATGGCTTGAAGGCAAGTCACTATTCCAGGTGGACGCTACAGATGGGAAAAAGAAATATTCAGTCTACCTTTATGCGGCAGACCAAAGAAGAACCATTCTGGAAGAGGACAGTTCGAAAGGGAAGAAAGGCGATTCTTATTTTACAGGACATTATTCAGTTTACCTGGCTGAAAAAGGTTCGAAAGAGGCTTACAGACAAGAGGTCTTGAATAACAGTGCTGAAATGTCATTTAATCCATCGAAGGAGCAGGTTTACACTCAAATAATGAGGAACAAAACCATTGTCTCGATCTTTCAGCCAAAGGGGGAAAATGCAGTTAAGGCCCAGCTTCTGGCTATTAACGATGGAGAAGTGCTGAAAATCAGTACAGAAAAAGAAGTGATCACTTCCTCCAAAGCGAAAATAAAAAATATTAATCAGAAGTATCTTCAAACTGCCCAAAATAAGAATGATAGATGGGTTATTTCAACATGGCAATTTAATGACGAAACCCTAACGATGAGCCTGCATGACCGAATAGAGCTGAACAAAGAAGATCATTCTGAGATCGACTGGATGAATTTGTGGTTAAAAGAGGAAGCCCTGTACTATCCTTTTAAAAACCTGGCACTCAGCGTGGATGCCATTGAAAAAGCAAAACAGGGAATTCCGCTCGGAAGCCCATATCCGATTGGCACAAACATATCTGAAATTAAGAAATCAGATCCAAATTTTATTAAGGAAGGGTTTGAAAATGGCAGCACTTTTGTCATGTATCCTGAAATCACCTATTATTTTGAACGGGAAACCGGCAATGTAACGGCTATTTCTATTCCTGGACAGCGGGTGAGAACTTCAATTGAAGAGATTACTGCTATGTTTGGCACCCCTGCGCAGGTATTGGAAAAGATGCTGTCAGGAGAAACTATTTCCACCTACCTGGCAGATAAATATTCCATCGAAATCATTTCTGATTTAGAAGGAAATGTTAGTGAAGTAGTATTAATGAAAACAAAAAATCATGCGGCACAATGACCGCATGATTTTTTTGTAAAATAAGAAAGCATTAAACTTTGAACTTCGAGAACCGTCTAGCTCCAGCGCCTACCCCCTCGAGGTCACAAGTCAAGCCACCCAAAAGGCAAAGGACGCCTTTCCGGGAGGCTCGTCTTGTGCTTGTCGGGGGTAAACAAGGCGCTTCCGCTTTAAAATGCCCAATCACCTTTCCTGAATACAGGTTCAGCGCTGCCGTCTTCATTGATTCCGTCGATATCCATTTCAGCGGAACCAATCATGAAGTCAACATGTGTTAAGCTTTCGTTCAAGCCGTTTTCAGCCAGTTCTTCACTGGACATTTTCTTGCCGCCTTCAATGCAGAATGCATACGCACTGCCAATGGCAAGGTGGTTTGAAGCATTTTCATCAAATAAAGTATTATAGAAAAGCAGATTGGATTGTGAAATTGGCGAGTTGAAAGGAACCAGGGCCACTTCACCAAGATAGTGGGATCCTTCATCTGTCTCAACAAGCTGCTTAAGAATCTCTTCGCCTTCTTCCGCTTTCACATCGACAATGCGCCCGTTTTCAAAGGTCAGGCTGAAATTATCGATGATATTTCCGCCATAGCTTAAAGGCTTTGTGCTGGAAACCGTGCCGTTAACACCTGTCTTGTAAGGTACTGTAAATACTTCTTCAGTCGGCATGTTAGCCATGAATTCATGTCCCTGTTCATTAACGCTGCCTGCTCCGACCCATAAGTGGCCTTTTGGAAGCTCAATCGTCAGGTCCGTACCTGGAGCTTTATAATGAAGCTTCTGATATCGCCTGCTGTTCAAATAATCCACTTTTTCATGAAGTGTTTCATCATGCTTTTTCCAGGCTTCAACCGGGCTATCCAAATCAGCGCGAGTCGCTTTAAAAATAGCTTCCCAAAGCATTTCCACACGGGATTCTTCCGGTGCGTCAGGGAATACCATGTTTGCCCAGGCCTGAGATGGGGCTGCAATGACTGTCCAGCTTACTTTATCGGACTGGATGAATTTGCGGTATTTTGCAAGCGCCTTTCCGGCAGCTTTCTGGAAGCTTGAGATTCGCTCTGATTTCACGCCTTTCAGCAAATCAGGGCTTGCTGAAACGATTGACATGAATGCCGCACCCTTCTCAGCTAAATCTTCGACTTCCTTTGCCCGCCATTCCGGGTATTCGGAGAAGGACTCATCCGGTGCCAAATCGTACTTTGTGCGTGTGACCGCATCATCGCTCCAGTTCACAACTACGTTATGAGCTCCTGCTTCATAGGCCTTTTTAACAATTGTACGAACGAGGTCAGCTGCATCAAGGGTTGTGTTAATAACAAGCGTCTGTCCTTTTTGTACATTTACGCCGACCTTTACGGCAAGCTCTGCGTATTTCTCTAAATTCGTTTGAAATTGACTCATTATGTATTCTCCTTTGTCAGAATCTTCATTTTCATTGTAGCTGTTCTGTTCGCAAAAAGAAACCTATTGAACTGAAAATCGTCCTCCAGAACCTTGGATCTCCATCTATGGACGGAGACAAAATTAAAAAGGAATCTTATACAGATTCCTTTTTGGCATGGAATGCATTATTTTCAGGCAAAGCAAACATCAGCCAATACAAAAACGCACTTACAACAGCCAGCAGCGCCAGTATAAAGAATGTCCAGTCATATCCGATCCAGACTGTAAGCGGAATGGAAATAGGTGCAATGGTTTTCCCGATTGTAAATCGAAGGGAGGCAGCTGCAAAGTACTGACCCCGCATATGATCTGGAGCAATTTTGGATACATAGCTCTGCTGAAGGCCAGCTGTCATTAATTCACCCATAGTGAAAACGGCCATAGCCAGAATTAATCCCCAAATCCATTGCGTTTGCCCAAACATGATGATGGCTGCTGCATAAGTAAGAGATGATAAGATAAAGACATTTCTTTCCCTGTACTTTAACATCATTTTCGTTACGGCTACGGTAAATAAGGCTACGAGGAAGCCGTTCTCAGACAGCAGAATGCCAAAAGCCTGTTCTCCATGAACAGAAAAGGACCAGTCATTCCATTTAAAAAGCGCCTGATTATGAACTGCTTCATTTGTATAGACAGGTATTAAAAGATCAAGCTGCATAAAGGTCTGTGCAGCCAGAACACCTGCTATGATAAAAAGGAGAAAGGTTTTGTCTCTGAAGATAATGCCATAATCTTTCGTTTGCTTTAATAAAGCGGCATGCCATTTACTAGTTCCGCTTTCTGCATGTACTTGTATTGGCAATGTTTCCCTTGTCCACCGTAAAAGGATGAAAGATAACAGAATACAGATAATGCCGGCGGCCATAAGAAGCTGAAAACGGTAATGGACATAGAAAATGGCTCCTAGAATGGGACCCACCACAACCGCAATATTAATGGAAGTGTAAAAAATAGCAAAAACCTGGCTTCTGTCCTTTTCCTCCACCACATCGGCAACCATTGCCTGGCTTGCGGGCCAATAAAATGAACCGAAGATTCCCACAAAAGCAAAGCAGATAAAACCAAGCACAGGTGAATCCAGCCAGGGTGAACTGGCAAATCCAAAAATGATAAATGAAAGTCCCTGTCCGCATGCAGAGAGAACCATCATTTTTTTGCGTCCAAAACGGTCAGCAGTATAACCTCCCATTAAGTTGGCAAGCACGGAGAATACCTGAGAAAAAATGAGCAATAAACCAGCCTTGTCTTTTCCGAATTCATCCGCGAAATAAATCGTTAAAAACGGGAAGAACATCCAGAATGTAATGTTCATAAGCGCTTCCCCAAATAACCTTACTTTTAAATTCTTATCCCAATCTTTTATTTTCATGCTGTTTCCCCAACTTCAATCTCAGAATAACGCTATCATACTACCAAAATTGGATGAAACACAAGAAGACTTTTTCCAAAAAAGCCAAACCTTGATCAGGCTTGGCTTTTCTTAATCAATATACAAAAAACATCAAAACGGTCGTAACAATGCCCACCCATATGGCCAGCAATGCACAGTAGCCCATTATATGACGAATATGAAGGCCAACCACACTCAGTATAGGAAGGGCCCAGAAAGGCTGGATCAGGTTGGTCCAGGCATCCCCCCAGCCTACAGCCATAGCAGTAATGGCGGGATCCACCCCCAGCTGCAGACCTGCAGGCACTTGAAGCGGCCCTTGCAATGCCCACTGCCCGCCGCCTGAAGGAGCAAGAATATTGACGAGTCCGGCAGCCCAGTAGGTGAATATATCAAAGGTGTCTTTACTTGCTATGGATGCCATCCCATTAATGATAGACTCTGCTAACCCGGAGCTGCCGAGAACGGCGATTATGCCGGCGTAAAACGGGAATTGCAGAATGATAGGAGAAATGGCAGAACCCGCTTCTTTAAAAGCATTGGCGTATTGTACGAGCGATTTATGAAGGATGAGGCCTAACGATAGAAAGGCAATATTGATAATATTCAAGTCAAGGTCACGCCCGTTTACAAACTCAAATATGACATAGATTATCCCGATTAATCCGGTAATGATGCCGAGAAAGGGTGTTCTTTCAAGCTTTCCGGCGGGTGTTATTAAAACTTCCTGTTCAGATTCCTGCTTGGGTGCCTTAGGGGGAACGTATGAGATAATGCCTTTTTTGGGTGCCATCAGCACAATGAAAATCGGCATCGTAATAACAAGAGCAATTAAAATAGCAATTGTTCCAGGATGGAAAATGGTCTCCGAAGTTGGGATGACGCCAGCCACTTCCTCCAGAAAATGGCCCCTGGTCGCAACAGTCAAACCAATTGAACTCGATAAACCGGCAGTATAAAGAGCAGTTGGTGCATAGGCTGCAGCCACTAATAGAGGAAAGTGTGCGTTCTGATTTCTTTTTCCAACTTCACGGGCAATAATGGCGCCAACGACAACAGCAAGGCCCCAGTTAATATAATAAGCAGCAGATGAAACGAGAAAAGTCAGCACGTAAGCCTGGTTGGCTGTCTTTGCTTTTGAGGACAGCTTTTCAAGTATCAGCTGTACAGAAGGAACAGATGCAAGCGCCATGCCTGTCATTAAGAGGAGCACCATCTGCATGGTAAAAGCTAGATACACCCATAATCCGTCACCGAAGGATTTAAACAGCTCAACAGGCTCGGAAGGCTTCATGAAAAAACCGGCAATAAACACAAACAGAGTCATTAATACCGCGATGACAAAGGCGTCCGGGAGATACCTTTCCACAAGCTTGGAGAAACGGTCTGCCACTCTGGTTAACATCTTTTCACTCTCCTTTCAGTATTAGTACATGCTATGGAGAGGACAAGCTGTGTATGCCAGATCATACAGAAATAGCCCTGACATCAGCCAGGGCTATCTATTAATCCTTATCTTCCATGGCAGCCTTCAGCAAATCGCCAAGGCTTGTTCCAAAGGAATCTTCCTTCTGGGTGTATTTCTGAACAAGTTTTCGCTCTTCCCGTTTGTTGACGGCTTTCTTTTTGTCCTGTGCTTTTTCCACCACATTGCATGGCCTGCACTGGAAGTAGGCGCCTGCCTTGCCCTGGTGGATTTCCATCTTTTTGCGGCACTGAGGGCAGCGGCGGTTTGAAAGCTTTGGATCCTTGCGTTTCCGGAAATTACAATCAAGATTGGAGCAGACAAGTATTTTTCCGTCCTTGGTATTCCTTTCTTTTAGGAAGGAATCGCATTCTGGACATTTTGACCCAGTGAGATTGTGGGCACGATACGATTTGTCGCTCTTTTTAATTTCAGAAACCAATGTCCGTGTCTGCTTGCGGATATTCTGCAGAAACTCTTTGGGGTCTGCTTTTCCGCGTGCGATTTTCTCCAGCTCCTGTTCCCATTTAGCAGTCAGTTCCGGTGATTTCAGATCTTCATTTACCAGGTCCATCAGCTGTTTGCCCTTTTTAGTCGGAAACAGGCGTCCATTTTGCCTTTCGATCGCTTCCGTATCAAGGAGCCGTTCAATGATTTCCGCTCTAGTCGCAGGTGTTCCTAAGCTATATTTTTCCATCTGGGTCAAAATGTCAGCTTCGGAATAGCGAAGAGGAGGTTCAGTAAGCTTGGCAGACAATTCAGCCGTTTGTACCGTAAAACTCTGTCCTTTTGAGATGTTCTTCAGGCTCTGTTTTCCTGCTTCTTCATCACTGCTGCCTTCAACCTTGCGATAACCCAGGTCGATAACTGCTGTTTCCCTGGCTGTGAATGTTTCACCGTTAACATCAATAGCAGCATGGATGGTTTCATACTTATAAGGGTTATGGAAGATGGCCAGAAATCTGCGCAGAATCAATTCGTACAGCTTCCGCTCATCAGCCGACAAATCACCGAGGTGTACACGTTCTTCAGTCGGAATAATTGCATGATGGTCGGTTACTTTTTCATTATTAAAGACTCGCTTTGCCAGGACCTTGCCCTGATTTGCAAGGATTGGCTTCACTTCGTCCTTATAGGAAGCTGCAATGCCATGAAGGCGATCCATCATGGTTGCTTCCATATCTTTTGTCAAATAGCGCGAGTCTGTCCGCGGATAGGTGACAAGCTTATGCTGCTCATAAAGTTTCTGCAGCACATTAGACGTTTTCTTGGCGGAAAAGCCGTAACGCTTATTGGCGTCACGCTGCAGCTCCGTCAAATCATAAGGAAGCGGCTGCGGCTCTGTTCTTTCCTTCCGGTTAATGGACTGGATAACCGCTTTTTGGCCCTTCACTTTAGAAAGGACTCCATCAGCTGCTTCTTTAGAAAAGAGGCGCCTTTCACCATTTTTCTCCCAGTCAGCCTGCAGGGGGCCAATTTGAGCGCGAATCGTCCAGTACTCTTTTGGAACAAATTTTTGAATCAATTGCTCCCTTTCCATCACGAGAGCCAGTGTCGGCGTCTGCACCCGGCCGGCGGATAGGGGATCCTTGTATTTAGTCGTCAGGGCCCTTGTGACATTCAAGCCGATGAGCCAATCGGCCTCTGCCCGGCAGACGGCGGATTCATACAAATCTTCAAATTGTTTTCCTGGCTTAAGGTTTTGAAAACCGTCCCGGATGGCGCGGTCCGTTACAGAAGAAATCCATAAGCGTTTGATTTTTTTGCGCCAGCGGATTTTTTCCAATATCCAGCGTGCGACAAGCTCCCCTTCGCGGCCTGCATCAGTAGCAATGATAATTTCCTTAATATCCATCCGTTTTGCCAGGTTCTCAATGGCTTTATACTGGTGGCTGGTCTGCTTCATCACCTTCAGGCCCATTTGATCAGGAATAATCGGCAGATCCTCCAGATTCCAGTTTTTATATTTGCTGTCATAATGCTCAGGCATCTTTAACTCGATTAGATGGCCAAGAGCCCATGTCACGATATATTTATCGCCTTCCATATAGCTTTTATGAGATTGCCGGCATCCCAGAACCCGTGCAAGTTCACGGGCAACACTGGGCTTTTCAGCAAGAACAAGTGATTTCATAATTACTCCTTTCAAATTACATTCAGCCATTTCTGTCCAAACTAAGTATAGCTGAAAATCATCCATATTTGTAATCGGATAAATTTTTTGCTGGGCAGAGAAGTAAATTACTGCCTAAGTTGTATTGCTTTTCATTAGTCACAATTCATTCTACAATGGACTTACCAGTTTGTTTACAAATAGAAAGAGACAAGGTGAAATGAATGAATGCAAAAAATCAGCATCTTTATGATTACATTCAGGAGAATTCAAAAAATATCACAGACATGTGGCTGTCTTTAAGGGATAAACAAAAAGGCTCCATTTATTCTGCAGATGCAGACCCCGCTTATGAGAAGCTCCTGAGAGAACAAAATACGTTTACCAACCGCACCGTTTCAGCAGCTCTGCTTGATGAGGACACATTTAACGAGAATATGGAGGAATGGGCCATTACAGTAGCGGAGAGCAGAGTGGATTCTAATACGCCCATATTTCAAGTGCTTGAAGCTTTAAGCAATGTGCGGGAAACCTATTGGTGTTTTGTGGAAAAGTTCATTAACGAAAACCAGTCCGAAGTCAAAACAGATGATGTATTGAAATGGAGCACGATCATTAACAAGGCTTTTGATAAGCTCATCAATAAATTTTCAGAGAAATATTATGAACTGACGACCAATCGGCTTGTTGCCCAGCAAAGTCTGATCAATGAACTTGGAACTCCGGTCATTCCTGTAAAAGACCATACAGCAGTACTGCCGCTTATCGGCAATATTGACACCGAACGTGCACGAATCCTGCTGGAGGAAATTCCGAAAAAATGTGCAAAAGAAGATGTTGAACATCTATTCATTGATTTATCAGGTGTGGCCATCATCGACACGATGGTTGCCCATCAAATATTCTCATTAACGACAGCTTTAAAGCTCCTGGGGGTAAAATCCACCATCTCCGGCATCAGCCCTGAAGTTGCCCAGACTTCCATTCAGCTTGGCCTGGACTTCACAGGCATTCATACTTACGGTACGTTAAAGCAAGCATTGAAAAGACAAGACATTGAATGAAACCAGGCTGGCAGAAATGCCGGCTTTTTATATGGCTATAATAAAAACGCTTTACTGTGTTACCATTCTAACAATCTAACTTGTTAAAAAATGGTAAAAATTAATTGACATCTTCTCATATGGCACATAGAATTAATTATATTCAGAAAATATATTAAAAATAGGCTGTGATAAAGATGAGGCATCTAAAAACGGATACTGCAAATAATCTTTTTAAAAAGGCTGTATTTCAAACCTGTGTTTGAGATACAGCCTTTTCTTTATCTCGCTAACGTACCGGGGAGGATTTGAAATGGAAAAATTGACAGAATCGATGATGACTTTAACTCGCGGGGAGGAGAGCAACGTGGTTACTTTAAATGGAAATACCCTTACTTTGTCTGAAGTCAAAAGAGTGCTTTTTGAAGGAGTAATGGCTGCAGCATCAGAAGAAAGCATGCAGCGTGTAAAAAACAGCCGTGAAGCCGTTAAGAGAATTGTAAGTGAAGAAAAAGTCATTTACGGCATTAACACCGGATTTGGCAAATTCAGCGATGTACGAATTGATCAGGGAGATGTAGAGGATCTTCAGCTGAATTTAATCCGCTCTCATGCATGCGGTGTAGGGAAACCATTCCCTGAGCCTGTCTCGAGAGCTATGCTCCTATTAAGAGCCAATGCTTTATTGAAAGGGTTCTCAGGAGTCCGGCCTGTCGTGATAGAAACTCTTTTAGCTCTTGTGAATAAACAAATCCATCCCGTCATCCCGCAGCAGGGTTCTCTTGGAGCGAGCGGCGATTTGGCGCCTCTTTCCCATTTGGCATTAGTACTAATGGGAGAAGGTGAAGTGTTTTTCAAGGGTGAAAGAAAGCCTGCGCTGGAAGTGCTTGTTCAGGAGGGAATAAAGCCATTAACTTTACAGGCGAAGGAAGGGCTTGCCCTGATTAACGGCACTCAAGCGATGACGGCAATGGGAGTCATTGGTTATCTGGAAGCGGAAAAAATCGCTTATCAAAGTGAATTGATCGCTGCAGTTACAATGGAGGGCTTAAACGGCATTATTGATGCGTTTGATGAAAATATACATCAGGCAAGAGGCTATCAGCAGCAGGTGGATACAGCAAGAAGAGTAAGGGAATATCTGTCAGGCAGCAGCCTGATCACAAGACAGGGAGAAATCCGGGTGCAGGACGCCTATTCCATCCGCTGCATCCCGCAGGTGCATGGGGCATCCTGGCAGGCTCTTGATTATGTAAAAGAAAAGCTTGAAATTGAAATGAATGCAGCTACGGATAATCCGCTTATTTTTGAAAATGGGGAAAGCGTCATATCCGGCGGAAACTTTCATGGGCAGCCAATCGCACTTGCAATGGACTTCATGAAAATTGCGGTCGCGGAATTGGCCAATATTTCAGAGCGCCGGATTGAGAGACTTGTTAACCCTCAGCTGAGCGATTTGCCGCCATTTTTAAGCCCGGAGCCTGGACTCCAGTCAGGTGCGATGATTCTCCAATATGTTGCAGCATCACTTGTTTCAGAAAATAAGACACTTGCCCATCCGGCAAGTGTGGATTCGATCCCTTCATCCGGTAATCAGGAAGATCATGTGAGCATGGGAACCATCGGATCAAGACATGCTTATCAGATTATCCAGAATGTCAATAAAGTGCTTGCAATTGAACTGATTTGCGCCCTGCAGGCAGCGGAATACCGCGGTTCTGATAAAATGGCTGATAAAACAAAACGTTTTTATGAAGAAGCAAGGAAAGTGGTGCCTTCCATTACAAAAGACCGCGTATTTTCAAAAGATATTGAAGCATGCGCGTCCTGGCTGAAAGAAGTTGAAATAGACGCAATATAAGCAGCAGGGGTCTGAATGTTCTCAGACCCCTCTTTAAATTAATAAAGTAAATAATTTTGAACATCGAGAACTGTCTTGCGCAAGCAGCCTGCCGCCGAGGTGTACGGGGTGAGCAAGGCGCGTCCGCTTTACTTAATCTTTGGCTCTTTCCTCAAGTTGCTTTGCTTCATCTTCTTCAAAGCGGTTTTTAAACGCTTCCTGTGTCACAATAAATTCTTCATCTTCCTGGGCTTCTGTAGTGTGGCGCTCGACCATTGTGTGTTCAGGAAATTCCCCGGGGTGATGTTTTCTTTTATGATTAAAATGGACTCCGCGTGACATAATCAGGCTCCTTTCATTCTTGAAGTAGCATTCTTTCACTATTTTTCCCTTGGGCATCAGGACTATGTATGGCTCTCTCATTCAATATTTTCCGTTCAACTTTGCCTTTATGCGCATAAGTATATATAGCAGAGACGAAAGAGGAAGGGAGGGGGATAGCCATGAAAGATCCGAATGCTTCCGTATTCTGTGCGGGCCGGGGTGACCGGGCGCCGGTATTTATTGCAGATGCTGTCATTGATCATCAAATAAAAAAGGTCAATTTGGAGAATTTTATTGGAAAATGGGTGCTGCTGTTTTTTTACCCGAGTGATTTTACATTTGTCTGACCGACAGAATTGGCGGCGGTCGCCGCTGTGAATCCATATTTAAAAGCCTTAAACTGTGAAGTAATGTCCATCAGTACGGACAGTGTATATGCCCATAAAGTATTTAAGGAAACATCTCCCTCTTTAAAAAATGTAAATTATCCAATGGTAAGCGATCGAACCCATCAAATAAGCAGAGCTTATAGGGTTTTGGATGAAAAGTCTGGAGCGGCGGTCAGGGCATCTGTTTTTATCGACCCCAATGGCATTATTGCGGCGAAGCTCATTTACCCAGGGGAAGTCGGCAGAAATCTGCATGAACATGTCAGAATCATGCAGGGAATTCAATATGCACAGCAGACAGGGAAAGGTGTGCCGGCTAATTGGCAGCCTGGCCAGACCGGGATTAACATTGATCCGAACTTAATAGGCAAAATCTGAAGGGAGGAGGCGCAAGCTTTCTCTTGATTTTTCTGCAGATCCTCCATATACATAATTACTTTAATAAGCAGCGACGAAAATATATAATAATAAGTAACAAATGAAGTGAAGGGGGAACTTGAGATTGGACTTCTTTTCTATACTGTCTGAAGATCGGATAAAGAAAGCGTATAAGGATGGCGAATTTGATCATTTGCCAGGCTATGGAAAACCGCTTCCGTTCGATGACCTGTCTTCCGTCCCTGAGAATTTGCGCATGGCATACCGCATCATGAAGAATGCCGGATTCACTGATGAAGAAAACCAAATGAAGAAAGAAATGCTGACGATCGAAGATCTTATTAAACAATGTGAGGAAAAAGGCATTGCAGAAGAAACTGAACGAAAAGATGCTCCGATTTAACAGCATGATGGCGAAACGAAGACAAAACACCAACTCATCCCTTTTCAAGAACTACGGAGAAAAAATTAACAATAAATTATTCTAATGGTTAGATGATCGGAATTGAGGAGAATACATGAACAAAGATGAATATATAGCGGTCCTTGAAAAAAGAGTGGAAGAATATGAGGCAGCCATTGCGGATATGACTGCACCGATTATTCCTTCGATTATTCCCCAGACGATCCTGGTGCCAATTACAGGCCTGCTCATGGCAGAAAGATTCGAAAAAATTACAGCTGAAATCCTGAATCATATTAAAGAACATGACACTGAATTTGCCATCATAGATTTTACAGATATTACGGTCGACCGCATAGAGAAGATGTGCCTTTCCGAACTTGGACAGCAAATCCGCAACCTGACTGATTCCATTAACCTCATGGGAGTAAAGCCTTACTTTGTGGGAATGACCCCGCAGCTGATAAAGGAAATTGTCTTATCCGGCATTCAATTAAATGCTGAAACACATGCTACTTTCCAGGCGGCCTTAAAGCATTTAATGAAAATAAACAGCCTCGTCTTTCAAAAAGTATAAAATTTGCAAACTCCTCTCCTGAAAAGGACAGGGGTTTTTTTCTTTAAACAGGCACATTTTCTTTCCGATTGGGGATTTGTCCATGCGAAAACCTCCTGCGACACATAATCTATAGTATCCATGAGAAGGGAGGTAGACATATGTCGAGAGATTGGAGAAGAAGATTTGAGGTTAATGCAGATGAAGTGGAGATCAGAGCCGATAGAGTTATTGTAAAAGAAGATGATGATCGCCGGGATGATGATGTAAGAGGGGCGGAAGACCGTCGCAGGAAGCACCGCCGGGATGACGATGTAGCTGGAATTGAAGATAGACGCAGAAGAGGATGCGGATGTGGCTGGGGATGCGGCTGGGGTTGCCGGAATAATGTTGGCGGAGCAGAAGATGACCGCAGAAAACACCGCCGTGACAATGTACGCGGTGCAGGTGACTTATGGTACAACAGAGACTTAGCCGGATCTGGCAGAGGCTGCAGATGCCGCCGGGATGACGATGACCGCAGAAGAAGAGGTTTCTGCGGATGCCGCTGGATCTAATATCGATGAAAAAAAGGCAGGGGAAGTACCTCTGCCTTTTATATATGAAAATTTTCCTAAAGAACTGTAAAAATCAACCGAAATTAATAATAGAAGGTATTAGAGATTTTCAGACTACATAGAAGGTGTGGCTTGTATGGATAAGACAACGATAATAGGAGTTATATTAGGGATCATAGCAGTTGGAATAGGGATGGTTTTTAAAGGGGTTTCCCCTTCTGTTCTGATTAATCCGGCCGCTATTTTGATCATTATCCTGGGAACTGCAGCAGCAGTGGCAATTGCATTTCCAACGAATGAAATCAAACGGGTGCCAAAGCTTTTTGGCATTTTATTTAAAGAAGAAAAGCTGATGAACCCTGCTGAGATGATTAAGATGTTTTCGGATTGGGCTCAGCTGGCAAGAAAAGAAGGATTGCTTGCACTTGAAGTCAAAACGAACGAAATCGAAAACCCTTTTTTAAAAAACGGCTTATCTCTGGCTGTTGATGGGCAAAGTGCCGATTATATACGTGATGTATTAAGCGAAGAAATCGAAGCGATGGAAGAAAGACATCAGGCCGGAGCGCAAATTTTCAGCCAGGCAGGTACCTATGCCCCATCTCTTGGAGTATTGGGCGCAGTTATTGGGTTGATCGCAGCACTGGGAAATATGGAGGACACCACCAGCCTGGGACATGCTATCAGTGCGGCATTCGTAGCAACATTACTGGGGATTTTCACGGGTTATGTGTTCTGGCATCCTTTTGCCAATAAGCTAAAGAGAAAATCCAAGCAGGAAGCAAAAATTAAAAGCATGATGATTGAAGGAATTCTTTCTATTTTAGAAGGGGAGGCTCCCCGGGTAATAGAACAAAAGCTTGCTTCCTACCTTCCTGCAGGAGAACGCCGGAAATTCCTTGAAGAAAGCAGCGTGGCGAAGGATGAGTAGGCGGAAAAAGAAGCAGCACCATGAGGAGCATGTAGATGAATCCTGGCTATTGCCATATGCTGATTTATTAACTCTGCTTCTGGCCCTGTTCATTGTCCTTTTCGCAATGAGTTCTGTAGATGCCCAGAAATTTCAAAAGCTGTCAAAGGCATTCAACGATGTCTTTTCAGGCGGGACCGGGGTATTTGAATTCCCAAGCCCAATGCCAGAAGGGCAAATGCAATCCACTGATGCAGTGTCCGAAAAGCCAAGCAAGGATCTCGAGGAGATGGTAGCTCTGGATGAATTGGAAAAAGAAAAGCTGAAGCAGGCTGCCGATCAGGAAGAATTGGCAGAGCTGCAGCAAAGAGTCAATGCCTTTATCGAAAATCAAAACCTGGCAGATAAACTGGAAACCTCTTTAACCACCGAAGGACTGCTTGTGTCAATCAGGGATAATGTCCTGTTCGGCTCAGGGAGTGCAGAAGTCCGTGAACAGGATTTAAATATGGCAGGTGAAATTGCAGAGCTTCTCATCATGGACCCGCCAAGGAACATTATCATCAGCGGCCATACAGACAATGTCCCGATCCGCAACTCAAACTTTGAGTCCAACTGGGAGCTCAGTGTGATGCGCGCTGTCAACTTTATGAAAATCATCCTGAAAAACGGCCAGCTGGACCCTAAATGGTTCAGTGCCAAAGGCTTTGGAGAATTCCAGCCGGTTGCCGGAAATGATACCAGGGAAGGCAGAGCGAAGAACAGACGGGTAGAGATTTTAATATTGCCAAGAACGGGGAATCAGCCATAGGGGCTGGTTTCTTTTTGCTTGAAAATTAAAAAAGCGCTGTGATCCAGCCGCTTTGAATAAAAAAACATTATTCATTTGCTTCATGTTCCGTGCCATCCGGTTTGCACATGCGGTCGACCATTACACCAAACAGAAATACACAGGCAATTGGAATTGAAAAATTCAATACATGAACAATGGTCATCAGCGAACCTCCCCTAAGGTATTAATCACATTATATGCCAATGTTCACGGAAAAAGACAATTAATATTCAGAAAATATACATAATTATAGATTGACAAAAAGAAAAGAGCCGCATACGGGCTCTTATAATGGAAGATCTGCTTCTGAATGAATGGTTTTTGGTTCTGTCTTTTTTCCATGAAGCAGGTAGTAAACAAGTAATCCAAACAATGCTACGCCCGCAAGCATAAAGTAAAGTGATGCGAAGCCTGTTTTTACAGCAAGTACTCCAAGCACATAGGATCCTAATCCAATTCCGGTATCAAAAAGTGTGAAGAAGGTTGAGGTAGCAAGTCCGCGTTTAGCTGGATCAGCCTGCTTAATTGCAACCGTTTGGAGACCCGGAACAATGGTGCCATATCCCAATCCGATTATCGCACCTGACAGCAAAAACACAAAGGTACTGTTTGCCTGGCTTAGTAAAAATAACCCTGCGGCAAAAAGAATAATGGCCGGATAGATCACTCTATTTTCTCCGTACGCATCAAACCAGCGGCCTGTAAATGGGCGGGACATAATAATAAATGCCGCATATACCACAAAAAAGAAGCTTGCAGCTTCAAGCAAATCAAGCTCTTTCGCATAAACAGAAATAAAGGAAAGAATTCCAGAGTAAGCGAAAGCAAGGATGCCTGCCGAAATCGCCACAGGAACTGCATTTTTTTCAAATAAGCTTGAAAGTGTAAATTTTGGATGCTTCACAGAGCTCTCTGATTTTTGCGGTATTTTTACAAAAACACCCAGCACTATAGCAATAAATGATAAGATTGTACATAAAGCAAAAATCCATGTGAAGCTTGCGTATTGAACAATCGTCAAACCGGCAAACGGTCCAATGACCATGGCCAGATTCATGAACATCGCATAATAGCCAAGCCCTTCGCCTCTGCGTTCATTCGGCACAATATCAGCAACGATAGCCCCAGTTGCAGTGGTAGCCATACCGAATCCAACTCCGTGCAGAAATCTCAGTGCTAAAAGAGCAGGGGTAGAATCAGCCCAGAAGTAAAGCAGGGAAGATACAGCAAACACAATCAAGGAAGCAAGCAGGATCTTTCGGCGTCCAACCTCGTCAATCCATTTCCCTGTAAAAGGCCGGCTGATCACTGCAGCAATCAGAAAGACCGAAATAATCAGCCCCACCTGTGTTTCGTCCCCTTTTAAATCATCCAAAATATAAAGAGGAAGCGTAGTCAGCAAAACATAAAACCCCATAAATAAGAAAAAACTTGTAATAGAAATGCTCAAAAAATCCTTCGTCCATAATGGCTGTTTCTTCATGTTGTCCTCCTAACAATGAAGTACCAGGTACCTATACCAATTTGGTGAACTGGTCTAGGTGCCTGGTACCATATTTTCTCTCATTTTTGCCATAAGTCTGATCATCGTGCTGATTTCTTCTTCCGTAATATTCTGCAAAACATTGCTTTCACTTGATCGCACGGCGGCAAGCCAATTGTCGTACTCCTGGATAGCTGCATCAGTCAGTGAAATCAATTTTTCACGTTTGTCCTTTCCTGCCGTTCTGGTGATCCAGCCCGATTTCTCAAGACGGGCCAATGTCCTGGTCATGGTTGGAGCTTCAACTCCCAGATAAGAAGAAATCTCTTTTTGAGTGCTCGGGCCTCCAACTTTCAGACGGTAAATAATTGTCCATTGAGCTGCATATAAACCAAGGGGCACCAAACTTTCATTAAGTACTTTGGAAAAATGGCGGGTAAATTGGTTAATGGAATGAAAAAATTCACTTTGATTAGGGTGCATTGTATTCACCTGCTTAAAATAGTTACCTAGCTAACTATACATGAAATCTATGAAAATGTCTACCTCACTTATTCTTTATGCTAACTAAGTGTTTAACTGGCAAATAAAAGGGAATAGAGTTATAAGGGCAACTGTGCATAACAATAAGGGGGAAATTTTTTTGGATACGTTATTAGAATTCGTAGGAGATATTTCAGGATGGCTGTGGGGATATCCCATCATCCTATTATTAGCCGGAACAGGGCTGTATTTAACCTTTTTGCTTGGTTTCTTCCAGTTCCGTTATCCGGTATATATTTTTAAGCAAACATTCGGAAGTGTTTTTAAAAAGCCGAAGGGAAAAGGAACCGTTACACCATTGCAGGCACTCACATCTGCACTGGCTTCAACCATTGGTGCCGCGAACATTGTAGGTGTACCGGCAGCCATCATGTTTGGAGGTCCGGGTGCTGTCTTCTGGATGTGGGTCATTGCCCTCATTGGAATGGCCATCAAGTTCTCGGAAAGTGTTTTGGCCATTAAGTACAGAGAGAAAAATGAAGATGGAGAATATGTGGGCGGCCCTATGTATTACATGACAAAAGGGCTGAACATGAAGTGGCTTGGAGTGATCTTTGCCTTCGCACTGATGATTGAACTGATCCCAAGCATCATGGTACAGGGAAATGCAGTAGCCGCTGCGGTTGGCGAGACATTTAAAATTGATGGCTTGTATACCGGAATTGCTGTAGCAGTACTTGTTTCTTTAGTTGTTTTTGGCGGGATTCAGAGAATCGGCAAAGTCACCGAAATCTTTGTTCCGTTTATGGCGCTCATCTATGTAGGCGCGGCGTTAGTAGTCTTATTTATGAATCTGGGCAAACTTCCTGAAGTGTTGGAATTAATCTTCACTTATGCGTTTCAGCCAATGTCTGCAATGGGCGGATTTGCCGGAGCGGCAATTGGCGAAATCATTCGCTGGGGATTTGCACGAGGATTATATTCCAATGAGGCAGGACTCGGGACGGCACCGATCGCCCATGCAGCAGCCACAACCGATCACCCGGTGCGACAGGGCTTCTGGGCGATTGTCGGTATTGTTGTTGATACGCTGATTGTTTGTACTGCAACTGCATTTGTTGTCCTATCCTCCGGGGTGTGGACAAGGGAAGGGGCAATGAAAGATCCTTCAGCCCTGACAGCAGCGGCATTTACGGAATACTTTGGGTCATTTGGAGGTATTCTTGTAGCTGTATCACTGGTATTCTTTGTCATTTCAACGATAATTGTCGTAGTCTTTTATGGATCCAAAATGGCAGAATTCCTTTTTGGCTCTTTTGCTGGAAAAGCCATTAAAGTGGTTTACATTGCAGCCATTGTTCTTGGTTCAGTGGGAGCAGCGAAAACGATCTGGCAGTTCCTTGACCTGGCTCTTGCCATGATTTTGATACCAAACATCGTGGCTGTTCTGCTTCTAAGCAAAGAGGTTAAACAGCTGAAAAACGAGTTTTTCACTTCGGAAAAGTATTATTTAAAGGATATTAAAAAAGACGATAATGCTGCGTAAAAAGTGGTCTCCCGTAAGGCGGGAGGCTTTTTTATTAACTTGGCAAATTTTTTGAAAAATAACACTTGTATTACAAATGGACATAAGTCTATAATATAGACAAAAGTTTAATAAGGCAGGGCTGATCAATTATGAATGATAAAGAAATATTGATTTTGCAGCTGATTAAAGAAGATCCATTTATTGCCCAAAACGAGCTGGCTGAAAAAACGGGACTCTCCAGGTCTGCGGTAGCCGGCTATATCTCTTCACTGACCAAGCAGGGGAAAATTCTTGGCAGAGCTTATGTCCTGCCTCAAAAGAAAGAAGTGCTTTGCGTGGGAGGGGCCAATGTGGACAGAAAAATCCAGACAACTGGCCAGCTCCAATACGGAACTTCGAACCCTGCAGAGAGCTCCCAATCCTGCGGCGGAGTGGCCCGCAACATTGCTGAAAACCTTGGCAGGCTGGGCTGTGATGTGGGTTTGATGACAGTAGTGGGAGATGATCCGGAAGGCGAATGGCTTCTTGAATATACGAAAGCTTTTGCGGATGTCACTCCTTCACAGTCGCTGGCAGGAACCACTACCGGTACCTATACAGCTGTGCTTGATAATGAAGGAGAAATGGCTGTAGCACTAGCTGATATGTCCATTTATGAAAGCGTTAGCAGAGAATTTGTTGAGAAAAAGTGGGGTTACCTGGCATCTTCGGAAATGGTGATTCTGGATACAAACTTCCCGCCCAAGGTTTTAGAACAGATTATTACAAGGTGTTACGAAGAGAACATTCCGCTTTGCATCACTCCTGTTTCTGCACCAAAAATAAAAAATCTGCCGGAAGATTTGAAGGGTGTTACCTGGCTGATTGCCAACAAGAATGAGGCAGAAGCACTTACAGGGATGGAGATCAGCAATGAAGGAGACTTCTTCAAGGCAGCACAGGAAATTATGAAAAAAGGCGTTGGAAAAGTCGTCATCAGCCGGGGAGATAAAGGGCTGATCTACTTTACAAGCACAGGGGAAGCAGGTGTGCAGCTTCCTCCGAAAGTAAAAATTGCTGATGTCACTGGGGCAGGCGACTCCCTTGTATCGGGAATTATATTTGCCCATTTAAAGGGCTTGGGCACAGAGGATGCGTGCAAAATCGGGATGTCCTGCTCCATGCTGGCTCTGCAGTCCCTAGAAACCGTTAATCCGAATTTAAACAACACACGCTTGCAGGAAACATTCAAACAATATTTCGACTAAGGAGAAGTGACATCATGTTAGAAAAATGGCTTGAGTACTCAGAAGAAGTGTTAGAGGCAAAGAAAGCAAATAAACCGGTTGTTGCCCTTGAATCCACAATTATTTCACATGGAATGCCGTATCCCCAAAACGTTCAGACAGCAAAAGAGGTAGAAGAAATTATCCGCAAAAACGGTGCGGTTCCAGCAACCATTGCCATTTTAAACGGGAAAATTAAAATTGGTCTGTCTGATGAGGAGCTGGAGTTCCTGGCCCAAAGCAAGGACGTGGAGAAAGCAAGCCGCCGCGATCTGCCATATCTGGTGGCTAAGAAGAAAAATGGTGCAACAACTGTAGCGGCCACCATGATCTGTGCAGAGCTTGCCGGTATTGAAGTCTTTGTTACAGGCGGAATAGGCGGAGTTCACCGCGAAGCTGAAATCACAATGGACATCTCGGCTGACCTTCAGGAGCTTGCGCAAACTAATGTGGCCGTTATCTGTGCAGGTGCGAAATCCATCCTGGATATCGGTTTGACACTTGAATACCTAGAAACCCACGGCGTTCCGGTCGTTGGCTTTGAAACAGATGAATTGCCTGCATTCTACACTCGCACAAGTCCGTTCAGCGTGAACTACCGGGTCGACAATGCAGAAGAAGCAGCCGAAATGATCCGCACAAAGTGGGAACTGGGCCTAAAAGGCGGCGTTGTGATTGCCAACCCAATCCCTGAAAAAGATGCACTGGAAGAAGCGTTTATCACAAATGTTATTGAAACTGCTCTTAAAGAAGCAAAAGAAAACAACATTGCCGGCAAAAAAGTAACACCATTCCTTCTTGGAAAAGTGAAGGAATTAACAGAAGGAAGAAGCTTGACGGCGAACATTGCATTGGTGAAGCATAATGCCGAAGTGGGTTCTAAGATTGCTGTTAGTTTGAATAAGTAAGGGGAAAAGCCAGACTTAAGAGTCTGGCTTTTTATATTGATAGAATGATAGCTGTGATGATGATGGCTAAATAGAATAGTAATCTTAAGAAATTGATCATCAGGATCTGTCCCTTCTGGAAACCCATATATTAGATGATATGTACAGGTTCTTGGATGGGGGAAGGGTGTTTGTCTATATACAGTAAAAAGGGCACTTTCCTGGTGGATGTGCCTCTTAATTTTGTATTCTTTTGGCATTCAGGATATACCGGGAAGGGGCATTTCCCACATAAAAGAAGGGATAGCAGGTGGAAACAGTGAGAATTTCGTTAGGAGCGGTGGATCGGATCACAGTGGTATCGTCTGCATCAACAATCTTGGAATCGGTAATTTCATATGTAAACTCACCATATGGCATGCTGACTTCAAAAATATCCCCGGTTTCAAGTTCGCCGAGGCTGCGAAATACTGTATCCCGATGCCCAGATAATAGAATCTGATCAGGCTGCCCTGGAAGTACAGTTGTGGAGTAATGCCCAACCCCTTTTTCCAGTTCATCCTCATCTGTTCCTTCTATAATGGGAAGTTCAGCACTCAAGCGGGGGATCTTTAATATTCCAATGGCTTCACCCTGCTCAAAGGAAACATCTATAGGATGTTCTGTTTGGAGAACACTTTTGCTTTCTTTGCTCACTTCGTTTTGAATTCTTTCTTGTGCCTGGACTAAAGAATCCATGGTTTTCTTCTCCTGAGCATACATTTCCTGCAGCGAGAACAGGACCAATCCGCCTCCGATTAAGATAAGGAAGGAGGCAGCAATAATCAGCAAACGGCCTTTGACCTTCAACTAAACTTTACCTCCATTCATCTTCTTAAATTTAATAAAGTCCAAATAATAAGCGAAATCCTCTTTCGTGATTCCCTGCCTGATTGCTTCTTCAACAAGGGAAACCCACTCCTCATCCAGCTTAGACAAGTCGGCAATTTCATCTTTGTTCTCTTCCAGCAGATCTTCAAGATTAGCATCCAGTGTCCTGGCTATTCTTGATAAGACCTGCAATGAAGGGTTTTCCTGTATGCCTCTCTCAATGTAGCTCAAATACGATTTGGATACCTCGGCTTTTTCAGAAAGCTCATTAATTGAGTATCCCTTCTTGATTCTTAAGCTTTTAATCCGGCCACCTATCATAGGCATAATACTCCCTTATCATAAAATGTAAAGATATTTTCATTATAACGAACAAAACGTTCAATAAAAAATACAAAATAATGAGAATTCTTGAGGTATTCTTAGAAAAAGAACGAAAAACGTTCTTTAAAACGAAAAAACGGCTGAATTTGGAATTTTTCAAAATAAGACGGATGGACTATACTCGACTTATCGGTTCGATAAAAAGAACAAAAAAGTTTTTGTGAAGAACGGGGGAGGCCTTTGGAAATCTACCCAAGCAGGAAAGCCAGGAGCCGGAAGGAGCTTTATAAGAAAAAGAAAAGACTTATCTATCTTTTGCAGGTATTCATTCTTTACATTGGATTAATCAATCTTAGTTTTATAACAGGAAGCACAGTTTCATATTTTAGTGATCAAGAAAACATTTCGGGCTTAGTAAGCAATATGGAAGATTTCTGTGATGACAAAGACTATAAGAAAAAGTATAAAACTGCCTGTAAGGATAATTCCGGGATAGGCAATGGCTGTGAAGAAGTTGATATGAAAGAAGAGAAATGCTCAGAAGAGGACTATGATCCAGACAATCCAAAACATGGAGACAATGATGATCATCCAAAGAAAGGAAATCCAAAAAATAAAAACAACGGCCCTGCAGATCAAGAAGAATCCAGTATAGAAAAGGACACGGCAGAAGTGGATGAATCAAAGGAAACTCTAGTTGAAGAAATATCAGGTGAAGAAACCAGCTCAGGAGAGAATGAAAAGAAAAAAGAGCCTCCAACTGATGGGCCATCTCCGGAAGAAACCCAAACAGATACACCAGTGGAAACAGACCAGCAATCCACTGGGAATTCTGCAACTGAAGCTAATTCTGCTGAAACGGCAGATACAACCATTAAAGTAAACTCTGCAAATGAAGCAGGTGAGGAGTGATTAAATTGAAATTAGCTTTGAAAATATTCAATCACATTGTATCAGCAGTTCTCGTTCTTGTATTGATTTGCTCCTTTTACATTATGCTCAGCTCTAAAATAACTGGAGGGCAGCCTTCCATTTTCGGAAATCAGCTT
The DNA here is from genome assembly GCF_964223445.1 of Cytobacillus sp. NCBI lineage: Bacteria > Bacillati > Bacillota > Bacilli > Caryophanales > Bacillaceae > Cytobacillus > Cytobacillus sp. Next base: position 19,185 of record NZ_CAXQGS010000058.1, on the reverse strand, counting down.
ATGCTGGTTCTCTCAGGATCCATGGAGCCTAATATTTCTACAGGCTCTGTTGTAGGAGTAAAAGCTGTTAATGATAAAACAAACCTGAAAAAAGATGATGTCATTACTTTTTACTCTCCAATTAAGGAAAATACTATTGTTACCCATAGGATCATAGATGTTAAGGGTGCAGGGGAGTTTACAGAGTATATCACACAAGGTGATAACAACCAGACAGAAGATCCAAGACCAGTTCCAGCTCAAAAGGTAATCGGTAAATTTTCAGGATTGGAAATCCCTTATCTTGGATATGTATTGCAGTTTCTTCAGTCTAAAAGCGGGATAGCACTAAGCTTAATCATACCGGGTCTTATTCTCATTATTTACAATGTCATCTCACTTTGGAGAGCTTTCTCTAAGGCTGCTGAAGGTAAAGAGTCGGATGACGCGCAGCAAACAGCATAATTACTTTGATTTCTATCCCAGGTAAAGCCAGGGATTGAGATAAATATTTTAGCTACATATATAAGAGGAGGAAAAAACAATGAATTTGAAAAAGAAAATGCTTACAGGGGTATCATCAATTGCACTAGGAGCAGTAGCAGTAATGGGAGGAACATTCGCTTATTTCAGCGACGAAGTTGAAGCAGAAAGCAAATTCACTAATGGAACATTAAACCTTCAGCCGGAGGCGCCATACTTAGAGCACTTCACTTTGACAAATTTCAAGCCTGGAGATAAGTTAGAAGCGTTGGTTCATAACCAAGAGCCTGCAATGGTTTTAAACAACCAAGGCACATTGCCGATGAATGTATTTATGAAAATGGATTCAACAGATGTTAAAGGCAGCAAAGATGCCTATATAGTAAAAGAATTGAAGTTTGGCGGAGAAGATCTGTTGGCAAAATATTTACCTGGTGATACTGAAGTCACTCTAGCTGAGCTTGATACTGCGCTAGAGGGAGATACAACACTTAATGGCAACAATATTGCTGGAGTGGGCAAGTATATTGGTTACTTAGATGCTCCTGGAACAAATGCTAGCGCAATCAAAGCTGTAACATATGCGATTGAGTTCAAGGATACAGGTTTACCTCAAAATGACCTTCAAGGCGATGAAATTACAATTGATTTCAAGTTTACTGGCCTTCAGTATGAAGGAGAAACGTTTAATCAAGCTAACGGAAACATTGATAACGGTTCTACTGGCGGAGGTGGCAACTTCGAGAGAATTGATAACGTAAACGAAAGAACAACAGCAGACGACAAGACTAACTAATGAATCATAAGCGGAGGGTGGGATCATTCCCACCTTCTTTACTATCAAAATTCTCTTAAAGAAGGGAATCTAAATGAATAGGAAATTATTTAAAGTTTTTACTTTCTTGTCAATATTGAGCTTGCTTTTCCTTTTGTACACGCCACTTTCCAAAACAGAGGCCGACCAAGTTCCGGATTATATTGATATTGATACATTTCCGCAAAATATTTTCATTGATATGGGAGAATTGAAACCAGGAGATAAAATTATTACAACGATTAATATACAAAACAAAGGAACCATCGACTTTACTTATTTTACGTATTCAGAGTTTTTAGAGGGCTCTTTACCATATTTTAATGCGCTGAAAGTCACAATTAGTGATGAAGGAAATCATATTCTTTATAATGGATTTCTTCATGGTTTGAAACACCTTGACCCGAGAAAGCTCCCAATTTTTAAGAGTGAGGAACTAAAATTTTTATTTGAAATACCGTATGAACTTGGGAACGAATACCAAGGATTGACTAGTTCATTTAATTTAGTATTCTCAGCGGAAGCACCAGAAACTAAACCTCCAACATGCGAAGAAGATTCAACCCAGTCAGGCTGTGAAAAACCGCCAAGCTGTGAAGAAGATCCAATCCAGTCAGGCTGCGAAGAACCGCCAAGCTGTCAGGAAGATCCAACCCAGTCAGGCTGTGAAGAACCGCCAAGCTGTAAAGAAGATCCTTCGCAACCAGGCTGTGAGGAGCCTCCAGTTGATGTTCCGGTAAATCCTCAGGGACCAAATAATCCGTCAGAATCTGGAAACGGAGGAACTGAACCTGAGAAACCTGAGAATGACACATTAAAAAATGCAAACAATACTAATAACCTACTCCCAGATACTGCAACAAATATTTATAATCTACTTTTAATAGGCGGGTTGTTATTTGTCTCAGGTGCTGTAATATTACTGATTTACATTAGAAAAACTCACCGCGAACTTTAAGGCCCTGAGGAACATTATCTTCATGGCCTAAATTTTTTAATTATTGAACTGCTTAAAAATAAGCTCAAAAGTGGTGATCACATAAAAAAGCTGTTTTATTATCTTGCCTTCTTAAATTTACTGGACGGATTTCTTACTGCACTTGGACTCCACTTTAATGTGATAGAAGAAAGCAATCCGCTAATGCGCAATCTTTATGACCTGCATCCTTTTTTATTTCTTTCTCTTAAAATAATTCTTTCTTGTTTACTTATCTTTTTATCAATATTTATCTCTGCAGAATCTAGAGTGAAGCTGTTTGCAGCAGGAGCTTCAGTTGTGTATTCAATCGTATGTCTGCTGCACTCTGTTTGGATTTTCTCATTAATTGTTAACAGCATTCATTAAAATCTAATTAGGAAATATATTATCAATATAAATAAGTTCAGGCGGTGTCCCATGTACAAAAAAAACTGCACTAAATGCCATAACTCATCTTTCAGCAGCAGTGAAACCGGAGAGTGGCTGTGCCCGGTTTGCGGAAATGACTTAACGAATGAAATATTTCTGGATGCAATGACACGGGAAGTAGTCCATATTGTCTATAAGAAAAAGAAACATTCACACACATATTCCCTTCAGCAAATTAATAAGAATTATAGGAAAAGAATCGGTCATTCTTACTATTCGAAACAGAGGACAATTAACTGATAATGGGAAACCTCAGAATTTTTGTCGAAAAACAAATTAATTTAATATTAAAATAATTAATTATATTTACAAAATAAGACACCATTAGCAATACGGCCATAGTAGAATACATTTATGGTAAAAATTTCTTTGAGCCGATAGGCGCAGAAAAAGGCAAACTCATTGAAAGATGGGGACGCAAAGTCACGGGTCTAAGGTATTGGACAATACTACGATGGCTGGGTTGCCTGGAATACGATACGTATCCTGGGGGGAAGAATGTTGACGGAGCAAAATGTAAAGGTTGAAGGAATTGATTTGGAGTGGCTGCAGTTAATTATGGAAGCAAAGAACTTAGGCCTGCAAAAGGAAGAAATTAGAGAGTTTTTACATAATAACAGAGCCAAAGAGGTTCTGATCGAAGCATAATATCCGGTATGGCTAAGTATTTCTGTTAGAGGCATCTCTATATGGAAATGCTTTTTATTTTGGCATAAAAATAAGCCTGTATATTCAGGCTCATTACATCTATGATTTTTGTCCGCTTCTCCACTTATTAAAATCCAAAAACTCCCGAAATTGCTCCTTCGAAACACCAGACTCCATCGCTTCCTTCACAATTTTCATCCATTCTGAATCAAGATCTTCCTTGTTGATTTGCTCATGAATTAAATGATCCACGGGGACATTCAGAACACCAGCAATTTTTTCAAGGAATTGAATCGATGGGTTGGTTTGCAGATTGCGCTCAAGTGAGCTTAAATATGATTTTGCCACACCAGCCTGGTCCGCAAGCTCGGATAAGGACATTTTCTTTTCCTGGCGAAGTTTTTTTACACGATCACCGATCATGGTATACCACACACCTTATTTTGTATGTAATAGGATTATATCATATATTTAGTTCCATATTAAGAACGATTTGTTCAATATTATTATCATCATACCACAGTGTCAACCGATTTAAATAGTTAGTTATCTAAGTTTTATAAAAATATATCTTTTGTCGCTCGCAAAAAGTAATGCTCCGCGTCAGAGGACGGGAGCATTTTGCTTTTCAATAATGTCAATAATTTGCTGTGCAGCTGCTTCCACATCATCTGCATTCACGTGGTGGAATTGACCTTCATAGTCATGCTGCTTAAAGGCATAGCGTGGATCGTAATAGTGTTCTAATAAAAGCTTGATAAATAGCTCGTAGTTTCCTGTTTCAGCTGATTCATCCAGCTGCTCGCGGATTTCAGTATCTTTCAGACGTTTTTTAATAAACACAAGGCTTTCATCCACTTTCGGTTTGAACCATTCTTCTTTATGATAAGGCTCAACATAGTCACGAATGATGCGCTGGACACGGGATTCCATGCTGGCGAACATATCAATGTGAATTCCGGTTTTTTTGGTATGGAGCAGCTCGTCCGGCTGAACAACCTTGCCTATTCGTTTGCTTTCGGCTTCCATAATAACATTAGGGGAACCTTTAACCTTAGAAAGGGCTTGATACAATAGAGCATCAAACGTTTTCTGTGTGCTGCCGTTTCCCATGCCAAAGGATCCGAAGATCGATCCGCGATGTCCTGCCATTTCTTCAAGGTCAATAACAGGATATCCTTTTTCGCTTAACACCTTCAGCACATCCGTTTTCCCTACGCCGGTCATTCCGTGCAGAACAACTGCTTTTTCAGGAATCAAGTCTGCTGTGTTTTCAAGTATATATTGACGGTACGCTCGATAGCCCCCAATTAAACGGGGGATTGAAACGCCCGCATATGTGATAAATGTAGTAACGGCCTTGCTGCGCATTCCGCCGCGCCAGCAGTAAATGACAGGCTGTAAGCCATCATTTTTAAGTTCTCTGATTTTCTGCATCATGGACGGAATTTTAGGTGAAACGATTTCCATCGCTCTCCACTTAGCCGCATCAGATCCTTCTTTTTTATATAGTGTTCCGATTTCTACACGTTCTTCATTAGTGAAAAGCGGCACATTGACAGCACCGGGAATGCTGCACTCCTCAAATTCAATTGGAGACCTGACATCGACCGGAACTGCGTTGTCCATTTGGATATATTGTTCGACTGCTATTTCTCTCATTTTAATGCCTCCAAAAAATAAAGTGAAACTTCAATCAGTGGGGGTTTTTCCCGCTGATTGTTAGTTGAACTAATCGGGCCTTACGGGCAGTTTGGGCCACGTTAATTCAACTTTGAATTTTACTGCAGTTTTAAATGGGGATCTTACTGCCCGTTAGACTGCGATAATGCTATATATCGCCCGTAAAGGAACGTTAATTGATTTTACTCTCTCTATTATACAGGATTTTGAAAATATAGGTGTCACCCACAATCATACTCCTATTTTCAAAAGTTTGTTCTTATAATTTTTTCCAGACATTGTAATATCAGCATATCCATTGGTTTTGCTTTTTAAAAAGGAGGTTAAATAAAAGGCAAAGGTGGTGGAAACATGTCCTTGAATACAGAGGTTGCAATTGTGGGCGGAGGGATTGGCGGTTTGACGCTGGGATTGAAGCTGGCTCAAGCCAATATTGATGTCCTCGTTCTGGAAAAGCTGGATGCCCCATCTTCCGTTTATAAAGGCGAACTCCTGCAGCCGAAGAGCCTGAATATTTTTAAGCGGTTGGATGCTTTGGATGTAATCCGCGAGAATGGCTTTTCATTTTCCCGAATTGCGTTCGAGGAAGGGGAAAAAGAGTTTGCCATGGATTATAGCATCCTGCCGGGGGATTATGATTACTCCCTCATGATCGAGCATGAAAAGCTGAAAGGAATCCTTCTTAAACGGGCGCTTCAATATCCAAGCTTTCATTATTTGTCAGGGACCCTGGCAAAAGGCTATGACAATGGCAAATTAATGGTTGAGCGGAAGGATGTAAAGGAGCAGCTGACAGTGAAGGCAGACTTTTTTATAGGTGCTGAGGGAAGGAATTCCATAACAAGAAAAGTAATGAACAGCAAGATTAAAAAGATTGAGTACAATCATCAGTTTTTAACTGTCACGTTCCCCCGGCCTAAATCATTGGAGGAAGGGAAGATCATTTCTAAAGATGAACGGTTCCTCGGATTATTTCCGCTGCCGGATGCGAAGGTACGGTCTGTCTATTTAATTCCGGAGGGCACTTATAAGGAACATCTCAAAAAAGGAATTCACCATTTCCATCAAATCTATTTAGAGCTTTTTCCGGAATTGGAGGGGTATGTGACCAGGCTGAAAAATTGGAAGGATATTCAGCTAATGATTCCGACAGCCTTTTATGCAGATAAATATGTGGACGGAAAACTCGCTATTTTGGGGGATGCAGCCCATACGGTCCACCCGATGGCAGGTGAAGGGATGAATATGGCGATTCAGGATGCGGATGTGCTTGGTGAATTGCTTGCCGAGATGTATGCGAGCGGAAGAATTTCGCCGGACAAGCTTAAATGGTATGAAAAAGTCAGGAAGCCCCGGGCTGAAAACATGATTAGCCTCAGCCATTTATCGGCCTTAGCCTATTCTTATTCCAACCGGGTTATTACTGGAATACGCCGTAAAGGCCTGAAGCAGATCGAAAGAGATAAAACCCTGCAATATAAGCAAATGCTGAATGTTTCGGGCCTTGGATATTGGTCAGAGAGCCTGTGGGACCGATTGATTCAGGCAGGAATGCTGCCGGCAAGAAGAACAGAATTATCAGCGGCGGATAAAAGCCATTATTTATATACAGAAAAAGATGACTATCCCTGGAAGAAGGTTGAACAGTATGATAAATGAATATTTGAGATTACTAAAAGCACGAAATTGGATGAAAAAGAACCAGCCGTTTTTGTACAGCTGGCATGCGTATGTAGGCTTCGAGCTTGACCTTTTTTCCCAGTTCCGCAGCTGGAAAACAGTAAAAGAGGTGGCATCAAGCAAAAATCTTCAGGAAGAGCTGCTTTTAAGGTGGGTGGAGGTGGGGCTTTCGATCCGCCATTTGAAAAAGAAAGGGAAGGATAAAATTAAGACAGCATCTAAATTCAGTCTTCCATCCACGCCGAAAAACCCCCGATCCACAGGAATCATCCTGAAGGAAATGATGGAATTGCATATCCCGACTTTACTCTCTTATCCAGAACTGCTCCGTTCCAATAAGAAAAACACTTTTGACCATGAAGAGCATGGACCTACCGTAGCAAGAACCTCTTCACTGCTTGAACAGCTTGCACTGCCGCGTCTGATGAAAACCATTAAGAAAAACAAAATGGTAAGAATCATAGACATTGGCTGCGGGGAAGGCGGCTATTTAAGCAGAATCAGCCAAAAGTTCCCGCAGGCAAAACTGGCAGGCATTGAAATTAATGAAGAGGTCGCAGATTCTGCCCGAACCAATTGCAGGGATATTCCTAACATTAATATTGTCACAGCTGATGTCCAGGAATACTCTCCTGAGCATCAGGCTGATTTAATTATGGTCAATAACTTGCTTCATTACATTCAGCCGGAGGATCGCAAGCAGCTGCTATCCCGCTTGAAAGGCTGGCTAAGCCGGAAAGGATCCATAACTATTATCACGCCCATTCTTCATTCGAAAAAAGGGGAAGAGTTTTCAAGTGTTTTTAACAGCTTCTTCTCAGCATTTGAAAATCTATATCCAACCCCGACTGAGGAGGATATCCATCAAATCGCTAAAGAGCTGAAGCTGAAAGTAAAAACCTTCAAGCCGGTCGTAACCGAAGGAGGGTGGTATTTCATCCAGCTGTCCAACAGGTAAATGAAAGCAGGCTGGATAAATGGTAGAATGGTGTAAAACATGACTGAAATGGTGATTTAAATGAGAAATAATAAATATTTAGTGATTTATGAGGAGCTTGCCCAGCAAATACAGGAAGGCAAATATCCTGCCCGATCCATTCTGCCATCAGAACATGAATTAACAGAGATGTATTCCACTTCAAGAGAAACCATCCGCAAAGCTTTGAATTTGCTTGCACAAAACGGCTTTATCCAGAAAATCCGCGGAAAAGGATCGATGGTCCTTGATTTAAAAAAGCTGCAGTTCCCCATATCGGGACTGGTCAGCTTTAAAGAGCTGGCCGGGAAAATGGGTCAGCGTGCCGAAACGATTGTGGACGAATTTTCACTTATACAGCCTGACGCAGAAAAGATGAAGCATCTCCAAATTGATAAAAGTGAAAAGGTATGGAAAGTGTATCGTGTCCGAAAAATTGAAGATGAGCGGATAATTTTGGACAAGGATTTTTTAGTTGAGAAATATGTCCCGGGCTTAACCAAAGAAATATGCCAGAGCTCTATTTTTGCATATATTGAGGGCGAACTCGGGAAAAAAATCAGCTTTGCCAAAAAGGAATTTACAGTGGAAGAACCAACAGCTGAAGATCGCAGGCTCCTTGATATGGAAGGATTCCATGCCATAGTTGTGGTGAAAAATTATATTTACTTTGACGACGCCACCCTTTTTCAATACACAGAATCCAGGCATAGACCCGACAAATTCAGGTTTGTTGACTTTGCCAGAAGAATGGACAGCGGGGTGTTTTAAAGGTGAACATGCATTTTTACGTTTAAGATTGTCCATTCAGGGAAATCTCCTTATGTGAAGATTTTTCAAAGGAGATGTTATAAATGAGTAAAAAAATCGCATGCTTAATTACCGAAATGTTCGAGGATAGTGAATACACGGAACCTGCCCAAGCATTTAAAGAAGCCGGCCATGAAGTTGTGACAATTGAAAAGGAACAAGGCAAAGCTGTTAAAGGAAAACAGGGTGAAGCCACTGTTCAAATAGATCAAAGCATTGATAACGTAAATTCGAAGGACTTCGATGCCCTGTTCCTGCCAGGAGGATTCTCACCGGACCAGCTTCGTGCCGATGACCGATTTGTTCAATTTACAAAATCCTTCATGGACGAAAAGAAACCAGTATTCGCGATCTGCCACGGACCACAGCTGCTGCTGACAGCCAAGACACTCGAAGGCCGCGACGCAACCGGCTACAAATCCATCCAAGTCGACATGGTATACGCAGGAGCCAAATTCCAGGACTCAGAAGTCGTCGTCTGCCAAAACCAGTTAGTCACAAGCCGCCAGCCAGATGATATTCCGGCATTTACACGTGAATCGCTTAAGTTGTTAGGTTAATGAAATGACAGCCCTCTGCCTGACTTGGCAGGGGGTTTTTAATTGTTGATTAATGAATTTTTTTCGGGGATTATCCATCCAGGTTTTGATTTCCAAAAATTCCTAATTAATACCGTGCTGATTGGAGCGGAAGGCAGGAGACTCCTACGGGAGTAGCGAACCAGGGGAGACCCCGCAGGCGGTCACGCCGAGGAGGCTCCCGGTAGCCCCGTGGAAAGCGAGTGCCTGCAGCGAAAATCAGCACCCAAATCAACAGCTGCAAATTATGTTTATAAGGATACAACCAATCAAAAAAGAAGCCATCAATAGGCTGCTCCAATAATTATTTATTCTTCCTCAAACTCCCCAGCTCTTCCACCAAAGCCTGCATTTCATTAGGACTAAACGAATCCTTTTTCATGACAAGATCATAAATATCCTTCAATTCCTCATACATTTCCTCATCAAAATGAGAAGGCTTAATAGCACCTAAGTTTAAAACCTTCAGCTTTTCCTTAATAGCCTCAATCATAAACTCAACATTCTCAACCGATTTCTCCGACAAATTATTCATTCCCAACACCCTCTCATAGCTATGTATTTGAACGCTCACGCTTTTCTTATCATCTTTCCACGATATCAGCAAATTGTCAACATAAATTAGACTTGCATGTACCATGGAAATTAGTAGAAAATAAAGGAGAAGTTTGGACAAATTATATAGGATCCTTCAAAAAAAGAACGAGTCAGGTTTCGTCAACTGGAAAATAGGGAAAAATTGAACCAAATTTTCATATAATAATTTTGCTAAAGGAGAATAAAATATGGGGAAATCATTGTTTTGGAAAGGTGTACTATATGGAGCACTTGCAGGCGGTGCGCTAAGCCTTCTTGACAAATCCACAAGGGAAACCGTTTTTGACAATTGCCGGAAAACGTCCAGCAATGTCGGCTATTACATAAAACACCCAAGTGAAGCCGTGAATCAGGTGAAGGATGTTTCCAACAAGGTCAAAACAGCTATTGACCAGGTTAGTGAAGACGTTGCTTTTATTACTGAAACAGTGGAAGAAATAAAAGAAATGGCACCGGAAGTAACACAGATTGTCCAGAATACAAAGCAGGCCTTTTCAGATATTAAGCAGAAGGGATCAAGTGACTTGCCGGAAAAATCTTCTGACGATTCAGTTCAGATTCCGCATTAAAAACAAGTGAGGTGTTGGAATGGGACGAACTTTTTCGGCACTGATTCCAAACTTATGGAAGAGAGTAGAAGAAGATGATGTGTTTGGACTTGCTGCCCAATTGGCGTATTTCTTTCTTCTCTCTCTTTTTCCGCTGCTGATTTTCCTGGTCACACTCGTTCCTTATTTGCCGATCACACAGCAGGATATCTTAAATGTTGTACGTGATTTTGCACCAGGAGAGACCATGAAGCTCATTGAAACCAATATCTATGAAATTACGCAAAGAAATGGAAAGCTGCTTTCCTTTGGGATCATCGCTACGCTCTGGTCAGCTTCAAATGGAATCAATGCTGTGGTGAAGGCGTTCAATAAGGCGTATGACGTAAAGGAAACCCGTCATTTTATTATTGCACGCGGGATGGCGATATTACTGACGTTTGCGATGATTTTTGTGTTTGTGCTGGCGCTGCTCCTTCCTGTTTTTGGGAGACAGATTGGTTTGTTTATATCTTCGGAATTTGGTTTGTCAGGTCAATTTCTGGCGATTTGGAATATGGTTCGCTGGTTAGTGAGTCCATTTATCCTTTTTATGGTGTTTACAGGGCTATACTGGATTGCCCCCAATAAAAAGTTAAAGTGTATTAGTGTTGTACCTGGTGCCATTTTCGCAACAGTCGGCTGGGTGCTGTCATCCCTTGCCTTTTCATACTATGTCAGCAGCTTCGGCAATTTTTCCGCTACCTATGGAAGCATTGGGGCCATTATTGTGCTTATGATCTGGTTTTACATATCCGGGATTATCATCATTCTTGGCGGGGAAATCAATGCCATCAATTCCAGGATCAATAAAGAGGATTGCTGATGAAAAAGTTTCCTTCTTAAAAAAGCACTTTCCGTAACACAATAGTAATGGGGGAAAATGAATTCTTCAGGAGGGCATTGATATGACAAAACACACGAAAAAAGACGGCGGCACAAAGCAAAAAGGCAAAAATAAACCTAAGCAAAAGACATCCGGATCTGCTAACGGGCAGAACGGCTACCATTAATAAGAAAAGCGGAAGCACCTAGCTCACGTAGGACCGCAGACTAAGAACGCCACGTCCTGTGGGAACGTCTGCATGGCCCGTATCCCGTGGGCCTCACCTCGAGTTGGCAGGCTGCTGCGCTAGACAAAAAAAGCCTGGGAAACTGAGTTCCCAGGCTTTCCTTATGATCTCAATAACCTTAGACTGTTTAAAATAACTAAAATGGTAGACCCTTCATGGCCGATTACTCCATAAGGAAGGTCAAGTATCTGCAGGAAATTGGATGCAATTAAAAACATAATGACCGTTATTGAAAAGATGACATTTTGTTTGATAATGCGATTCATTCGGCTTGAAAGTTCAATGGCTTCGGCAATTTTTGGCAGGTCATTTTTCATTAACACAACATCAGCTGTTTCAAGCGCTACATCCGTTCCTTCGCCCATGGCAATTCCGACATTTGCCGTTGCAAGGGCAGGGGCATCGTTAATTCCGTCACCGACCATGGCGACATTGCTGTATCTTTCCTTTAGCTTTTTCAAATGCTCAACCTTGTTTTCAGGCAGGCACTCGGCAATATGCTCATTGACATGGCTTTCGCTGGCAATGGCTGCTGCTGTTGTCTGGCTGTCTCCAGTAAGCATAATGGTGTAAATTCCTTGCTGCTTCAATAGATCAATAGCCTGTTTGGTTTCTTCACGGACAACATCCTTGAGGGAAATAAGGCCAATGACTTCTTCATTTTTCTGTATAAATACAACAGTCTTTCCTTCACTTGCCATGCGATCGGCTGCTCCATTTGCAAATGCCTTGGCCTCAGTTTTACCAACAAAAGAGGCTTTGCCGATTTTCCATTCATCCTGATCAACTTTGGCTTTCACTCCAAATCCGGTAACATCTTCAATGCTCTCCGGACGAATAAGGGATTCTGACAGTGTTTCCTTGGCATATTTGACAATGGCATTTGCGAGCGGGTGGTTTGAATGACTCTCGATAGAAGCTACCTTCAGAAGCAGATCTTCCCCGGAAAGACCATCCTTGACTACTACATCAGTTACTTCCGGTTTTCCTTTTGTCAGTGTGCCGGTTTTATCAAAGGCGATCGCTTTAAGATGACTTAAGTTTTCGAGGTGCACGCCGCCTTTAAACAGTATCCCGTGTTTCGCTCCATTCGAAATGGCTGATAAAGTCGCGGGCATGATTGATGCAACCAGGGCACAAGGTGAAGCGACGACGAGCAGAATCATTGCCCGATAAAAGGTTTCTGTCCAGCTCCATCCTAAAAGAAAGTGAGGAGCAAACATCATTAAAACGACAACAGTCAAAACCACTTTGACATAGGTTCCTTCAAACCTTTCAATGAAAAGCTGTGAAGGAGACTTCTCGCTTTGGGCTGATTGCACCAGTTCAATAATTTTTTGGAAAAGAGTTTCATTATTTGGTTTTGTTATTTCAACTGTAATCGATCCGTTTAAATTCACAGTACCGGCAAAGACCTGGTCATCTGCTCCTTTGGAAACTGGAAGTGATTCACCCGTGATGGCTGCCTCATCCAATGATGAAATGCCTTTTATGATCATTCCATCCGATGGAACCCGCTCACCTGGTTTTACCAGGATTAAATCCCCGATTTCCAGCTCAGACACATGCACACGTTCCTCAGCCCCATCTATGATCCTCAGGGCTTCTTCTGGCTGCAGTTCCATGAGGGAAGAGATTTCTTTATGGCTTTTGTTCATGGTATATGTTTCTAATGCGCCGCTGACCGCGAAGATGAATATCAGGATGGCGCCTTCTGTCCAATAGCCAATAATCGCTGATCCGATCGCAGCGAATATCATCAGCATTTCAACATTCAGTTCTTTATTCTCGATGGTCTCTTCGATGCCTTCTTTTGCTTTCGCAAAGCCGCCGATAATGAAAGCCAGCAGGTAAGCTGCAATTGATGCAGCTTCCATTTCGCTTCGGTCTAATAACCAGCCTGCCAGAATCAATACACCGCTTAAGAGAGCGGCAATCAGTTCAGCATGTGGCTTGATTTTTTCTAAAAGGTTTTCTTCAGATACTCTGCTGCTTTTAAGCAATGCCTTTGCCTCCATACTCATCGTTTGTCCTCCTAAAAATGAATTTAAAGTTTTGTCAGTTGTCTTATTGAGAAGAATAATCACATTCAATACCCCTAAAAAACGACGAAAGCTGCCACCAATTAGGTGACAGCGTTAAAATCCAGTCATACAGGTAATGCAGCTAGCATTATGCAAATATTGTATTCTATTACACTTATATTACTATATAGCCTATGAAAAGAAAAGTTAAACAGTTACTTTTCTTTTTATATTTAAACTTGTTAGCTTCTAATGTAGCCCGTTACTTTCCGCGGGGAGGCATGAGAGCCTCCTCGGCTTCGCCTGCGGGGTCTCTCACTTCCCTCTCCTCCCGCAGGAGTCAAGTGCCCTCCGCTACAATCAACTCAGCAGGTAAAACTTTATTTGTATTTCAAGGCCAAACTATCATATAACCTTTGTAAATTCTGCTATACCGAAATTAAAACGACTGGCTCTTCTCCAATATCTGCTGTTTATTCCCAAATAATGTGACGGCGACAAAGATAATCAAAAGCATGACACTGATAATATTGAAGAAGCTTATGGATTTGAATAGTTCAATGAACAGGCCGCCGAAATAGGGGCCAATCAGGCTGCCAATGCTAAATGCTACTCCGCATAGCAGGTTGCCGGTTGGAAGCAGGTTTTTTGGCATTAAGTCTGCCATATAGGTGATGCCAAGTGAAAAGGTTGATCCGACGGCCATGCCGGCAATGAATAAGCAAACTGTCAGAGCAAAGACCAATTCTTCGAGCATGCTTGCGGCGACGAAGCTGATAAACCCGATAAAAAGAACACTCATTAACACATTGCGTCTTCCGAATTTATCACTCATGATTCCTAAAGGAAGCTGGAATATGATTCCGCCAATTGCAAAAGAAGTCAGCAGCAGCGAAACGCTTGAAACTTCCAGCCCGATGCGCAGGCCGTAAATAGGGAAGCTGCCGTTCAAGGAGGCTTCAAGAAACCCGTAGCCCAACGCAGGCAAGAAGGCAACCCATCCATATTTCGTAGCTTTCGAAAAACGCTTCATTGTCTCTCTGAATGAGTTGATTTCAATGGACTGTTCTGGAAAGTCATTTTTCAATGTAAATAAAAACAGCCAGGCAATCAGACACAGTATGGAAGAAATGACAAACGGCAGGGTTTCATTAATTTTGACAAGGGGTGCCATTAATGGCCCTACTCCAAATCCTACCCCGAAGAAAAGTCCATATAATGAAATATTCCGGCCGCGCTTGTTTTCAGGTGAAAAGGATGTGATCCATGTTTGTGTGCCGAAGTGCAGGGCATGGTCTCCAATTCCAATTAACAGCCGGAGAATGAACCAAAACCAAAAGGATTTCCAGAGAGGGAAAAGGATGAGAGATACCACCACTAATAAACCTCCAAGGATAATAACCGGTTTGTAGCCGTATTTGCGCAATGGATATTCCATAAAAGGAGAGATGAGCAGGATCCCAATGTATAAACCTGTTGCATTCAAACCATTTAAGCTTGAGGAAATGCCGTCATTTTCAAAAATAATTGCAATTAAAGGAAGCAGCATTCCCTGGCTAAAACCTGAGATGGCCACAATGCTGATGAGAATCCAAAACCGCAACGTTTCTTTATTCATATTAAAACCTCATTTTCTGACGTGAAATATAAATGTCTCCTAAATGATGGTATCGGGATTAGGGAATCTTGGCAAGAGAAAGTTGCTGGTCATAATATTTTTGTTTGTAGGTAAAATAGTGTAATCTCTAATATTAATAAGATAAAAAGGGGCGAATACCATGGAATTTAAAATGAAGGAAGAAGCAGGCTTTTATACCGATTTGCCATTTGGACGCCTGGATGTTGCCGGGGATGAAGAGTATGGCTTCAGACCGTACCAGCTGCTTGTCGCTTCGCTGGCTGTGTGCAGCGGGGGTGTTTTGAGGAAAATCATGAAAAAAATGCGCATGGAATTTGAAGACATCGAAATAAAAACCAATGTGGAAAGAAACCCTGAAGTCGCTGACCGTGTTGAGAAGGTACATATTCATTTCATCATAAAAGGAACTGACTTAAATAAGGATAAGCTTCACAAAGCATTGGAATTGACTAGAAAGAATTGTTCAATGGTACGCTCAGTTGAGGGAAGCATTGAAATTGAAGAGACATTTGAACTTATTTAAAACGCAAAAAAGGAAGAGGGTGCCTCTTTCTTTTTTTTATAGGCAAGCTTTTCATCAGGTATCTTTGTGAAGGGTGAATGAAAAATAGTATAATAATTCCTATAAAAATAATAAGAATTAAAAATTTGAAGTGAGGTGCCTCTCAATGAAATTCCAAGACTTACATACAGCCGAAGAAAGAATCCAGCTCATGGAAAAACTCTCGGAAGCGTTTTTATCAAGAGCTGGCAAAAATGATGAAGAGGGTCTTTTCCCCTTTGAAAATATAAAAGAACTTAAAGAATCAGGATATACATCATTAACAGTCCCCAGACGATATGGAGGAAAGGAAATCTCCCTTTCTGAATTTCTCCGCCTCCAGGAAAAAATTGCTGAAGGAGATGGCTCCACAGCCTTATCCATTGGCTGGCATATGGGCATTATCAAAAGCCTGGGCGAGAAAAACAACTGGGATGAATCCATATTTAGGACTTTATGTGAAGAAGTGAAAAAGGGAGCATTAATGAATAACTGTGCAACAGAACCGCAGACGGGCAGCCCTACAAGGGGAGGAAAGCCAGTTACCTCTGCCAGAAAAGAAGGAGATTCTTGGATTATTAATGGCCGGAAGAGCTTTACGACAATGGCTCCTGTGCTTGATTACTTCAATGTGAGCGCCACGATTGAAGAAAGCGGGGAAATAGGGAACTTCTTAATTCCGAGAAGTTCCGAAGGCCTGGAGATAGAGGAAACATGGGACAGCATTGCTATGAGGGGAACGGGGAGCCACGACCTTCTTTTAAAAAATGCAAGGGTTAAGCAGAACGCGCTTGTTGAGCTGTTTCAGCCCGGCAAAAAAGGAGCGGCAGGCTGGCTTCTCCATATACCGGCCTGTTATTTAGGCATTGCACAGGCAGCTCAAGATTATGCCATCACTTTTGCCAAAAATTATTCCCCGAACAGCATTATCGGTGCCATCATTGATTTGCCCAATGTTCAGCAAAAAATTGGCGAGATGGAGCTTGAACTGATGAGAGCACGCCATTTTCTCTATTCCGTTGCAAACAAATGGGATGAAGCAAATGATGAAGCCAGAAGCACGATGCAGCCTGAATTGGGAGCAGTCAAGCTGGCTGTAACAAACGCTGCCATTGCAGTAGTCGATATAGCCATGCGTGTGGCAGGTGCCCGCAGTTTATCAGCAAAAAATCCTCTGCAGCGTTATTACAGGGATGTGCGTGCCGGCCTCCATAATCCGCCAATGGATGATATGACGATTCAGGCCTTAGCAAAAAAAGCTATAAAGTAACCTGGAAGGCAGCTGTCTTAGCAGCTTTAGTTATTGTTTAAAAAAACTTATATCATTGTAGCCCCAATCGCCTGGTGATTGGGCTATTTTGTTGTCTTCAAATCTGAATTAGCTTTAAGTTCGAACAGCAAAAACCGTGGATTGTGTCCGAAGCTGCCCCGAGTTCGGAAAGCAAAAGCCAAATTTTTTGCCTGTTTTTAAAATGCCTAAATCCTGCTCCAAGTTTGAATTTTTACGAAATCGGCTAAAGAGAAAGAACGTTTTACATAAACTCACTGCATATAATCACATAGGCGGGAATGAGCAGGCAATACTAAAAATATTAAAACGTAAGGAGAAAAGAGATATGACTAATAAAATTTTTATGGTATTGGCATTTGCAGGTGTGCCGCTGTCTGTTATCGGAACATTGATGCATTGGTCCAATATTTTGCTGTTTGTGATTTACTGTATCACCATTATCGCATTGGCCAGCTATATGGGAAGGGCGACAGAAAGCCTTGCCATAGTTGCAGGCCCCCGAATTGGAGGGTTGCTGAATGCCACCTTTGGAAATGCGGTTGAACTGATCATATCGATTTTTGCATTGAAGGCCGGCCTGATTAGTGTGGTTCTTGCATCACTGACAGGATCCGTTTTGGGGAATTTACTGTTAGTGGCAGGCCTTTCATTTTTCGTTGGCGGAGTTAAATACAAGACCCAGTCCTTTAATGTCTATGATGCACGCCATAACTCAGGACTTTTGATGTTTGCCGTCATTGTGGCTTTTGTGATTCCTGAAGTGTTTTCAATGACCATGGATGAAGCAGAAACAATTACTTTCAGCATCGGCATCTCGGTCATTTTAATCGCTCTTTACCTAGCGGCTTTGTTCTTCAAGCTGGTCACTCACCGGGGCGTCTATCAAACAAACGAAGAAGGCGGAAGCTCTCATGAGGAGGAAACTCCGGAGTGGAGCAAAGGGAAAGCCATTGCTGTACTTGCCATTGCAACCATTGCCGTTGCTTATGTATCAGAGAATCTGGTTCACACCTTCGAAGAAGTGGGAGAAGCGTTTGGCTGGACAGAACTGTTTATTGGGGTAGTCATTGTGGCAATCGTGGGAAATGCGGCTGAGCATGCTTCTGCCATCATTATGGCTTATAAAAATAAAATGGATATAGCTGTTGAAATTGCTGTTGGTTCCACGCTGCAGATTGCGATGTTTGTAGCACCTGTCCTTGTACTGCTTTCATTGCTGTTCCCGGCTGCAATGCCTCTTGTCTTTACAATGCCTGAGTTAATTGCCATGGTCACATCGGTGCTGCTGATGATTGTCATTGGCAATGATGGAGAAACCAACTGGTTTGAAGGCGCCACTTTGCTGGCAGCTTACGTTATCATGGGAATAGGGTTTTATCTTTTATAGCGCAGACCAAACAGAAAACCGGCTCTGAATAAATCTCAGGGCCGGTTATTTATATGGGTATTTAAGTACTTTTTTAATGGATTATGTTTTTCAGAGAATGGTTCTGTTCGCTTTCAGTCATTGATCACCAACCTTTACGCTGATATTTGACCATTAACCTGACTTGCAGATGACTTAACAAAAAAACGATTCTCCTCCTTTTACATAGTAGTGGGGTTGATTTCCACTGCCCTCCTTTTGTTTAGTAAGCCTATTATAAAACATTATTAGATATTTGTAAATATTCAGATTTTTACAAAATCATTACAAATGAAATATTTTTGATGTTCATTCCTCCTTTAATCACTCTCTAATTTTTCACGGGAGGGATAATATCCACTTTCTCCGAAAAAACTAATATCAACCTAAAAAGATTGTGACTTGAAAGGAGAAAGACATCATGAAAAAATACGTAAGCATTCTTTTTTTAGGTCTTATATTAATGCTGTCATTCCATCCGGCCGCAGAAGCGCAGAAAGGGACTGAGAAATCGGCAAAACAGCCGCCGAAGGCCATTGCTGTCCCTAATTCGGTGCTGAATGTTACAAAGGAAAATACGTATCCGAATCCGGCTCAGGATATGCCCACACTCCAGCCGAGTGAATTAACCCAGCAGCTCATTGACTCATCCAAGGTTAAAATCGAAAATCCGGATCTCATTCGGATGCTGAATGAAACCTCTGTGAGCAGCACTCCGTTTGCACTCGGATACAGAGCCATTGTATATCTCGGTCAGTGGCCGCTTAATTATGAGTCTGCCGAAACCTCCCCTAATTGGGAATATCAGAGGATTAACACGAATTATTTCGACAACCGCGGCGGCAAGGCTCCATACCAGATTCATTACGTACAGGAAGCCCAAAAGGTTGTCCGCGGAGGTCTGACTGCCAAGGTTCCCAATGCCGAGGATGTAAAAAAGATGATGCTTCTCAAAGCCATGGAGAAATC